>JAUILH010000077.1 GCA_030433115.1 Bacteroidia bacterium
AACTTCCACCAACACTGTTGTTAATGACATAGGAATTAGTGATGGGATCGTAAATCACATCATTTTGGAAGTTGAGGGGATCTTCAAAATCCACACCACTACCTCCGGTGCTGTTTGGATCTGCCGGATTGCCTATCGGGAACTGTAGGTCGATGGTTGGAGAATCAACCGCTATCTGATAGTTCCATGTCAGATCATCTGAGGTGTTGAACCACGAGTCGTGAGAAGATTTGAATGCCGTGTTTACTAAAAAGATAAAACCAACTAGAAATCCTGCAAGATATTTCTTACCTGTATTCACTATAAACTTTTAAGTCCTTCTTTAATTAATATCTCAACAGCCAAATCACCTTGTTCTTTAATGATTTTATCCAGCGCTTTTTCAGCCGCCTTTTTGTCAAATCCTAAAGAAACTAATGCTGATAACGCTTCATTGCGGTTTGTATTGTTTAGACCTAAAGAAATATCGGAAGATCCGGGGATGGCATCTATCTTGTCCTTAAGGTCAACTATGATTCTTTGCGCAGATTTTGCACCAATTCCTTTCACACCTTTGAGTACATCTGCATTGCCAGTGGCGATGGTGGTAATCACATCATTTACAGTTAGAGATGACAGGATCATTCTACCCGTATTAGGGCCAACACCTGAAACGGAAATTAATTTTCTGAAAATCTCTCTTTCTTCAATAGTTGAAAAACCATACAAGATATTGGCATCTTCCCTTATCACCTGGTGGGTATAGATGAAGCCTTTGTTGTCTTTCTGAATATCGCTGTAAGTATTCACTGAAATGTTCACGAAATAACCTACTCCTCCACACTCTACTACTAAATGGGCTGGCGACTTCTCAATGTACTCTCCTCTTAAATGTGTGATCATCTGCGTTTACTTATTGGTTTGAGCATCAACAACTGCCACCTTTACCATGTTACTAATTTCTCTTACTGAACTTCCCAGTTGAAGCACGTGGCAAGATTTTTTGAGTCCAAGTAGAATAGGACCGATTGCTTCTGCCTCATTCATTTCCTGAAGCAATTTGTAGGCAATGTTTCCTGCAGCCAAATTGGGGAAAATAAAGACATTTGTTTTTCTGTTTGCCAATGATGAGAACGGGAATTTTTCGTTCATGAGTTCATTGTTGAGTGCAAAATTAGCCTGGACTTCACCGTCAACAATGAGGTTGGGGTAATCTCTGTGCAATATAGCTGCTGCCTCACTCATTTTTGCTGCGTCAGGTCCACCGGAAGAGCCAAAATTAGAGTAGCTCAATAGGGCAATTCGTGGTGTTATTTTGAGTCTGCGGAGGGCTCTGGCCACCAATAAAGTGATGTCTACAATCTCTTCTGCTGTTGGATTGAAGTTAACGGTTGTGTCAGCAAAGAACATAGGTCCCCGTTTGGTCAATAGTATGTACATGCCCGCCACTTTTTTGACGTCATCTCTCATTCCAATGATTTGAAGAGCGGGTTTGACAACATCTGCATAGTTTCTCGTAATTCCACTAATCAAAGCATCAGCTTCTTTGGTTTCAACCATCATAGCACCGAAATAATTCCGGTCTCTCATCAATTTGTCGGCCTCATAAAAAGTAACCCCTTTTCGTTGTCTTTTCTCAAAAAGTGCCTGAGCGAATTCTGCCCGTTTTTTTCTCATGGCCTGGCTTTTAGGATCAATGATTCTGCAATCATCTAATTCAAGACCATATTCGGCTATTAATTTTTTGATTTTGATTGAATTCCCCAACAGAATCGGTTCGGCAATTTCGTCTTCTTTGGCAATTTGAGCAGCCTTCAGAACTTTGTAATTATCTGCTTCTGCAAACACCACCGTTTTAGGGTTCTGACGCGCTTTTTGCGAAATGTTTCTAATGAGTTTGTTTTCCTGCCCCAATCTCCTGTTGAGCTCGTCTTTGTATTTGTCCCAATCTTCGATAGGCTCTTTGGCAACACCAGATTCCATGGCAGCTTTAGCAACGGCAGGCGCAACATAAGTAATCAGCCTGGGGTCCAGTGGTTTTGGAATAATTTGGTCTGGTCCGAAGGCAATGTTCTTCTCACCGTAAGCTTCATTCACTTCTTCAGGAACAGATTCTTTAGCTAAAGCGGCAATGGCTTTTACAGCAGCCAGTTTCATTTCCTCATTAATCGTGGTGGCTCTAACGTCCAAAGCGCCTCTAAAAATAAACGGGAACCCCAATACATTGTTTACCTGGTTAGGATGATCAGATCTTCCTGTGGCCATGATGATGTCATCTCTCACGCCCATGGCATCCTGGTAAGAAATCTCAGGAGTAGGATTTGCCAGGGCAAAGACGATCGGATTTTTTGCCATGGATTTGATCATGTCTTTGGATACAATGTTTCCACGAGACAGACCTAAGAAAACATCCGCACCTTCAATGGCTTCTTCCAAGGTGTTGAGTTTCGTTTTTCTGGCAAAAAGTGCTTTGTTTTTGTCTAAGTTTTTTCTGGATGTTGTGATGACACCTTTGCTGTCCAGCATCAATAAATTTTCCTTCTTTGCGCCAAGTGCCAGGTACAGCTTGGCGCAGGAAATGGCTGAGGCACCGGCGCCATTAACAACGATTTTTACCTTTTCGATTTTCTTTTTGGCCAATTCAAGTGCGTTAATCAAGGCAGCGGCAGAAATAATGGCTGTTCCGTGCTGATCGTCATGCATGATAGGGATGTCCAGTTCTTCCTTAAGCCTGTTCTCTATCTCGAATGCTTCCGGTGCCTTGATGTCTTCCAGATTAATCCCTCCAAAGGTTGGAGCAATGGCTTTTACTGTCTCCACAAACTTGTCTACATCAGTGGCATCCACCTCAATATCGAATACATCAATGTCTGCAAAAATCTTGAAAAGGAGTCCTTTCCCTTCCATCACGGGTTTGGATGCTTCCGGACCAATATCACCTAAACCTAAAACTGCCGTTCCATTTGATATTACAGCCACCAGATTGCCTTTGCTGGTATACTTATATACGTCATCAAGCTGGTCGGCTATGGCGAGACAAGGCTCAGCAACTCCGGGTGAGTAGGCCAATGATAAATCTCTTTGAGAGTTATAAGGTTTGGTAGGGTTTACCTCAATTTTTCCGGGCTTCCCCTGACTGTGATAATCTAACGCGTCTTGTTTTCGTATTTTTGCCATGTATCGATTTTACGAACCGGTAAAGTTAACAATTAGCACCGACTATCAAATAGCACATATTTCAGAACATTTTAGTATTTTGTGGGAAGTTTGGGAAGACGTAAAAAAATAGTTGTTTTTTCTGGCGCTGGAATGAGTGCCGAAAGTGGTTTGAAAACCTTTAGGGATTCAGATGGCTTGTGGGAAAACTACAACGTCATGGAAGTGGCGACACCTGAAGCCTGGGAGGCAAATCCGGAGATGGTGCTCGAATTTTATAACAAAAGGAGAGAGCAGGTGATTGACGCACAGCCCAATGAAGCCCATATAGCCATTGCTAAATTGGAGGATAAGTTTGAGGTGGAAGTAATCACCCAAAATATTGACAATCTGCACGAAAGAGCGGGGTCCAGCAAGGTGGCACATCTGCATGGGGAGCTATTAAAGTCCAGAAGTACAGCTCCTCCTTATGATGTGTTTGATATTTCTGGATCAGAACTTAACATGGGAGATGTTTGTCCTCGAGGGTTTCAATTAAGACCTCATGTGGTTTGGTTTGGTGAGGCGGTTCCTATGTTGGAAGTTGCTCAGGAGATTGTCGCAACTGCAGATATTTTCATTGTGGTGGGTACTTCATTGAATGTGTATCCTGCAGCAAGCTTAGTTTACTGCGCAACTGACAGTGCTAAGAAGTATTTGATTGATCCCAAAGATGTTAAGGTGGGGCAGATCAAGCGCTTAAGGGTTATTAAAGAAAAGGCCGGTAAAGGTGTGTCTTCTCTGGTTGAAGAGCTCATGGCAGAGGACCGAGACATTGTTTTTTAAATTCAATAAAAAAGGGAAGTCAATTTGACCTCCCTTTCTAATGTTTCATTAGTTATTGTCTACTTACCTCACAACAAACTTACGGGTAACCAGAACAGCATTGTTGTTCTTCACGCTGTAGAAATATACACCAGAACCATAAGCACTTGTGTTTAATACAGTTCTTGAATTTGAGATTGTTTTTCTGTCAACAACTTCTCCAACCATGTTGTATACCTCAAGTTGAGCAGTGTTCCCATTCAAGCCGTCCAAAACAATGTTTAATTGATCTGTGGCCGGATTAGGGTAGTGCTGAGCACTTACTTTAGAGTTTTCATCAATGCTTGTGAAGCCAACATTGAAACATACTTCAACAGAAGCAGAATCGTTAGGGTTGTTAGCATCATATACCACGTACAAGTAACAAGATGTTCCATTCACGCCATGTGGCTCGTGGTGAGCGGACATAGTTGAATCAGTGTCGCCAGCGGCAATCGTTCTTTTGTGAATTGGTCCGTCTTCAACTGATCCGGGAACAGGGAATAATACATTTGTACCTGCGTCCATAGCGCCATAGCATGAGAACCAGCAGAAATAATTCTTTGTGCCTGAAGCTACGCTCATTTCATATCTTTTCACCTTCACGTCCAATGTAGTTGAAGATGTATTCTTAATGTAAACGTAGGCATTGATGTCGTTGTCCATGTGACCACCTGTAGCACTCACATTTCCGCTATTTACGACTGTGCCATTTTTGTCTATCAGTTCAAATGTCTGAGCATTAATTAAACCGGCGCTTAGAACTAATCCGGCAATAAGTAAAATTCTTTTCATATATATTGTTTTTGCTATTATTATAATTAATGTATTAACAAATATAATGCAATAGAGGCAATGTGTCAAGTTTGAATCGCTATTATTTTGTCAGATAAAACTATTGTCTAAATCAGTTTATTTATTTGTTAGTCAGTGTTTTATTCTGTTTATGAAAGCTGTAGGAATTCAATAATTATGAGTACTTGCGGGGCTTTGTAGGAACAAGCATACTAGTTTCGACTACAATTTTTATTCAATAGTGAGCGTTCTGATTTTTTTATTAATATTTTGATGGTCAGCGTTTTATGTTTCAGTCATTCGTTTTGACTTCATTAAAAGTGATGTCTAAGAATCATATTATCATTGCAATTCTCCGGCGTCCTTTGGTCGAAATAATTTGACTTCTTATCAGATTATTCTGATTTTTGAGAAAAGTTTAGGTTTACAAATTATTAATAAATTAAATTATGAAAAGAATTTTACTTCCAATTGGAGGTCTTTTGATAGCTAGCTCTGCCATGGCGCAGACCTTTTCAGAAGATTTTCAATCGAATACAATGCCTGCTGCCTGGGTCATCAATGATGTTGATGGCAATACGCCGGCAACCAACGTTAACTGGTGTACTGATGGATGGGTAGTAAGAGACGATTTTGCTGATGCGACTAACAAGGTAGCAGCCAGCGTTTCTTGGTATACACCTGCAGGTCAGTCTGACGACTGGATGATTATCCCTAATATTTCAATTTCTGATCCTAACACGGTTTTGGCTTGGCGTTCTATGGCTCAAGATCCTTCTTATCCTGATGGATATGAAGTAAGAATTGCTCCAGGTGGAGGTTCTACAGCAACTACTGGAAGCTTCTCTGATGTTGCTTTCTCAACTGGAGCTGATGGAAATGCTTGGGCGAATCATCAAGTATCTTTAGGGTCTTATGACGGTACTACTATTAGTATTGCTTTCAGAAATAACTCTAACGACCAGTTCGTTTTGATGGTTGATGATATTGAGGTTAAAGTGGTATCTGCTTTAGATATGGAAGGTGTTGCTATTACATCTCCAGCGGCTGCTGTAGGTTTAAATCAAGCGCCTTTTACAATTGAAGCTGACTTTATGAATGCTGGTGCAACTACCATCACTTCAGTAGATATTAGCTATTCAATTGATGGAGGTACACCTGTTACTGAAACTGGTGTGTCTGTAAACGTTGCTCCTGGAGGAACTTTGTCTCACTCTTTCTCTACACCATGGACACCTGCAGCTGCTGGTAACTATGATGTTGAAGCTTGGTGTTCTAACTTGAACGGTAGTGCAGATGGTAACACAGCAAATGATATTGCTTCTTTAACTGTTGGTGTTGCTGCTAACGCTGCTACCAAGTTGCCATTGTATGAGCACTTTACAAGTAATACTTGTGGTCCTTGTGCATCTTTCAACCCAGGATTCCAAACTTTATTGGATAACAACAATGTGAATGCTTCTAATGCTGGTGTTGCTAATGTTAAGTATCAAATGGACTGGCCAGCTCCTAATACAGAGGAGTCTTGGAACCAGGATGCTGATGACAGAAGAGGTTACTACGGTGTAACTGGTATTCCTTCTCCTTGGTTCGAAGGTGCTGGTGCAGCAGCTAACCAGGCTGAGATTGATGGTGTTGGACCTGCTTTCGTTGAAATCACAGGTGGAGCAGCTTATAACACTGGTACAACTACTGTTGATGTTGATATTGACATCAATCCTTTGACTAACTTAGGTACTAAAACCTTGTACATGGCTGTAGTTGAGAACGATTACACCAATACTGGAGGTACAAATGGAGAAACTCAATTCCATGAAGTAATGAGAAAAATGTTGCCAGGTTCTGGTGGACAATCTGTGAACTTAACGGCTGGTTCAGTAAATGTTACTGAGTCTTACACGTTCACTGTTGGTTCTGTTACACAAGGTAGCTACAACCTTTGGGTTGGTATGAACAACTTAACTGTTGTTGCTTGGGTACAAGATGATTCTAACCAGGAGGTTTTACAAGCTGCTGTTTTCCCAGTTGCGGAAGGAGCTGTTGGTATTGAGGAAGAAGAGAAGAACTTCTCTTTGAGCATCTATCCTAACCCAACTACTGAAGATGCTTTCATCGTTGTTGATATGAAAGAAGCTAACGAGTTGTCTATGCAAATTATGGACATCACTGGTTCTTTAGTGAAAGCTGAGAACTTAGGTGTTAGAAACGGTGAGCAAGTATTGAACTTCAATGGTGCTGAGCTTGATGCTGGTATCTACTTTGTGAAGATTCAGGTTGGTAACCAAGTGATCACTAAGAGAGTTACTTTGACTAAGTAATTTTTGATCTAATATATTGAAAAGCCCTCTGCACATTGTGTAGGGGGCTTTTTGGTTAGGAATTCAACTTTCCATTTCTGAAAGCGCTTATTTTGTTGTGTTTTCGGGAGTTTTGTCTGAATTGAAAAAACAATCTTGTTTGAAAGGTATGGTCAATACTTCCTCAATTTATTTCTATATTTAATCCAAAGTTTGGTCCGCTATTTGTATTACGGCTTTCAAACAAAATTATTGAACATGAAAAAGATTTTCGCTTTATTATTATTCGTAGGAATTACAGCCTCTGTGAGTGCCCAGGACAAACTGCCATCTGTGCAGATTAAAGACATTGATGGTAAAACTGTTAATGCACAAGAATTGAACAACGATGGCAAGCCAATGATCGTGAATTTTTGGGCCACTTGGTGCTCACCATGTAAGAAAGAGTTGAACACCATTAGTGAGGTTTATCCTGATTGGGTGGATGAGACAGGTGTGAAAATTGTAGCCATCTCTATTGATGATTCAAGAAGTAACTCAAGAATTAAGCCTTACGTGAATACAAAGGGGTGGGAATACGAAATTTACAATGATGCCAATAAAGAACTGTTTCAGGCAATGGGTGGTGTGAATCCTCCAATGACTTTCCTGATTGATGGCAATGGAAAAATTGTATACACGCACAATGGTTATTCACCTGGAGATGAGGACGAATTATACGAAGAAGTCCTGAAGATTTCAGAAGAATAAACCTGCTTTACCGAATAAAACGAACACACTTGAAAACGACATTACTTTTAGGGGCCTCTGTGGCCCTTTTTTCTACGTCAGCTTTGGCACAGGAGAATCAAAATGATCCTGGACAAATACATGGAAATGTATCCATTACGGCGCAGCAGTATAATCCTGATACTTTAATCAATGCGGTGGTTCCTGATGCTGAAACGGCTATGAACGCCTTTACGAATCTGCTTTATACCAGAGGTAACTTTAGAGCAGGAGTGAGATACGAAACTTATTTAAATCGTTTAGAAGGCTACCCTCAGGAATTTAGTGGAACTGGAATTGGCTACAGATATGCAGGCTTCACGAATGATAAAATAGATATCACCGTGGGTAATTTCTATGATCAGTTTGGGAATGGGCTCATTTTAAGAAGTTTTCAAGAACCAACTTTAGGTATTGATAATGCCATGGATGGTGTAAAAGTGAAAGTCAATCCCTACAAAGGAGTTTACCTAAAAGGTCTGTATGGTAAAGTAAGAACGGCGTTCGACAGTCGTATCATTAATAGTGATGGATTCGTGAGAGGTTTCGACGGTGAGGTCAACCTGAACGAAATGGTGACCAAAATGGAGGCAAGCAAGCATAGGCTGACATTGGGAGGTAGTTTCGTGTCAAAATACCAGAGTGATGACGACCCGGATTTAGTGCTTCCTGAAAATGTAGGTTCCTGGGCATACCGAGCCAACTATACGGTAGGAGGTTTTGGTCTGATGGGTGAATATGCCTATAAGATCAATGACCCATCATTGGATAACAGATATATTTATAAACCAGGTCAGGCCCTCATGTTAAGTACTCAGTATTCAACCAAAGGTTTTGGAATAGTATTAGACTATAAGTACAACGACAACATGAGCTACCGCATCAACAGAGACGCCAAATTGGCAAATGCCATGATTGGGTTTTTACCATCGTTGACAAGACCCCATACTTATAATTTGGCTGCTACACTTTATCCACCGGCAGTTCAGGTAAACGGAGAAGTGGCTTACCAGGCAAATATCAGTTATAAGTTCAAAAGAAAATCTCCAATTGGTGGTAAATATGGAATGACAGTGGCCGTGAATTATGCGGTTGCTTATAGCTTAGACTCTACGCTCAATCATGGTAATTCAAATTCAAGATATGGCTATGAAAGCACCTTCTTAATGCCAGGAGAAGAAAAATACTTCCAGGACTTCAACATTGAAATCAAGAGGAAATTCAGCAAGAAGTTTAAAGCTACATTGATGTACCTGAACTTTGTTTACAATAACAATATTCAGCAGGGCGCCAGAGATAATGAAGGAAATGAGGTGCCTGGGACAATTAACTCGCATATCGGTATTTTGGACATGAGTTATAAGATCAACAAAAAACATAACATTCGAACAGAATTACAAGCCATGTTTGTTGACAAGAATGATGCGGGGGTGCTCAAGCACCAAGGTCATTGGGCCACAGCTGTAGTTGAGTACACGTATTCACCGCATTGGTTTGCAGCAATTTTGGACCAATACAATTTTGGGAACCCTGATGACGTTTTTAAAATACACTACCTAATTGGAACAGTTGGATACGTTAATGGAGCAAATAGAGTAGTTTTGAGTTACGGTAAGCAACGTGCCGGACTATTTTGTGTGGGAGGGGTTTGTAGAACAGTGCCTGCTAGTAACGGGTTTACACTAACTTTGAGTAGCAGCTTTTAATTTTTTGATTATGATGACTAAGAAATTATTTTTTGTAGGATTGATCGGCCTTGGACTGGGCTCGTGTAATTATGTAGATAATCCTAACCCGGTAGTTGGAACTACCAACGTGTCATGTGACTCGGTAGTACATACTTTTCCCGCTGCTCCTATGGTAAGAAACGTATTACTTGAAGATTTTTCTGGTCACAAATGTCCCAACTGTCCTGATGGAGCGCACGAAATAGAGAATTTGCATACGACTCATGGAAATAGAGTCATTGCCATTACGATTCACCCCCATCCAGATCATACCACAATGGATAATTTGGTGTTGGAGAATTCACCCGGCTCAGGAAAGTATGAAACTGTTTGGTATACGGATGAAGGAGGCTTGATTCTTGCTAGTTTTTCTGAACCTGGATATATGCCAATTGGTTTGGTAGATAGAACCTATGATCCAGGATTTGGTAGATATTGGTGGGATTATCCGAGTTGGGATGCTCAGGTAACTGCTCAGAAAGCGAAAACACTGGATGTAACCATGTCAACATCAAATATTCGTTTGTCCAATGGCGTGGTGTGTGGAAAAACAGCTGTGGAGTTCTTAAATCCGGTTACAACAGCCGGGGATTACAGAATTGTTCACTATTTGTACGAAGATTCGTTAACAGACTGGCAATTGGAGCACGGCACAGATGTGCCTAATTATCTGCACAGACATGTTTTAAGAGCTGTTGCCAATGATGACATTGCTGGTGCGGCACTGGCCTCAGGAAGTGCCAATGTAGCTGCCGGTACAATGGATACCGTGTCCTATTCGTTTGAGAATTTTACGGTATTGGATCCTACAAAATTGGGTGTGATTTCATTTATATATGATTCCGATACTAAAGAGGTCATGCAAACGGTTCAAGGTAAAGTTGTAAATTAGGAAAGAGATGTTAAGGTGTTTGAGTCTATTCGGGACGATACTGTTGCTTGGCACGACTTTCTTAAATTCATGCAACTATGTTTCAGGACCTACCCCCGTTGTGGATCAAACAAGTGAATCGTGTGATTCCGTGTCCCACTCATTTGCGTCAGCTCCAACAGTCAAAAATGTATTGGTTGAGAAGTTTTCGGGGCATAAATGCGGAAATTGTCCGGATGCCTCCCATGAGATCGAAAACTTGAGTAATACCTATGGCAGCCGATTAATTCCAGTAACCATTCATCCGCACCCAAATAACGGATTTCATAGTTTGGTGATAGAGAATTCTCCTGGTTCCGGAGATTATGAAACGATCTGGTATACAGAAGCAGGAGGAGACATCATGTCTAGCTTTACAACACCTGCTTTTTTACCAAACGGATTGGTTGACAGAACATTAGAGCCCTCTTTTTCAAACTATTGGTGGCACCATACTCAATGGAATGCACAAATTACCTCTCAATTATCGAAACCTCTGGATGTCACAATGTCTACGTCCAATGTAAGTTTGTCTGACGGTACAGTTTGTGGAAAAACAGCAGTTGAATTTCTCAATCCGGTAAGCACCTCTGGAGATTATAGGATTGTACACTACTTGTATGAAGATTCATTGGCTGACTGGCAGTTAGAACACGGCACAAATGTGCCTAATTATCTGCACAGACACGTTTTAAGGGCTGTGGCAAATAATGATATTATTGGTCAGGCATTGGTCTCTGGAAGCTCCACCGTAGCTTCAGGAACACTTGATACAGTGTCTTATTCGTTTGAAAATTTTATGGTGCGTGACATGTCTCAATTGGGGGTTATTTCGTTCATTTATGATTCAGAAACAAAAGAAGTGATGCAAACCGTCAGTGCTAAAGTGTCCAACTAGTGTTTAGATTTTTTTTGGTCATACTGTCAATGAGTTTTTTCTGTTGTTCTCCGACTTCAGCTCAAAAAGAATTCTTTCTAAAGGGATACGCTGGCTTCAATGCGTCTCAGATTTCAGGAGATGACTTATTTGGCTTCAATAAATTTGGTGCTTATGGTGGGCTTGGGACCGGACAAGAGTTCAAAGACAATATGTCCTGGGAATTAGGCTTGTTATTTTCTCAAAAGGGATCCTTTTCCGGAAGGGAGAACATCAATAACTTCAAATATCTGTTAAACGTCAATTACATTGATGTGCCGATAGCGTATCGTTACTTTTTTAAGATCGTGTCTTTTGAAGTGGGGCCACAGTTTTCTGCAATGCTCAATTACAGAGAAGACAACGTTCAGGGGCCTGCAAATGACCCAAGAAAATTCTCAAGATTTGAGGTATCCGCCTTTTTTGGTGTGAGGTACGACATCAATGAGAAAGTGGGTATTATGGCGCGTTTCACGAATTCACTGCTTCCCGTAAGAGAGCATAGATCCGGAGCAGTTGAGCTATGGAATCGTGGACAATACCACACGGTAATTTCAACGGCAGTGGTTTTGAATTTCTAGTTCGTCATCTAAAACATACTTTTTAACATTATTTAGCCTCTTCAACACAATATGTTGATAAATTAAACGATATTAATTTGTGATTCGTCTAGATGAACTATAATTTCGTCGGAGAAGAGAGCGAATCTCAGATAAAGTGAAGAAGATATGTTCGAGTTTAGTAAGCAAATTTTACAGAAGGTTAGTTTCGATAGGTCCTTGTTTGGAAAGGAGTTAACTAAATCTATAAAATGGTTAAAGAAAGATGAAGCCTTATTATTGAAGGCATGGTGTTTGGCTACCTTTGGTCATGTTTACAGAGATGTGATAATGGAAACGTTTGAAGCTTTGTAGTGATCAAAACATATAAATGAGAAAGCTCTTCTGCCAACGAAGGGCTTTTTTAATGTCCTATTTCCCTAAAGCTCTATTTTCCTAATAAGTGCTTTGTGACCATTGTTGTTATCAACATAAATGACATGAACCGCAAATGCGCTGTAACAAGTAGCCATTGTTGAAGCCTTTTCACCAAAATACTTTTCAAATCCCCAACCACCTTCTGTTTCTTGTCGGGCCGTTGGTTTCCCTTCTTGATTGATGTAAGTAAATGACCTATCCTGGTTGAAACTGAAACATTCAGGTTTCTTCGGACTGTCCGACAAAGGAAGTGTGGTGTCATAAGACTCCCACTCATTGGTACTGAAATTCCATTTTAAAACAAGCCAGGCACTATCTCCTTTCTGTTCTTGAACGGAATAGATAACACCATCCACATTCACCAAATCCATATTGGCATTTATTTTTTTTGGTAGACCTTTGCCTATGGTTTCGAAATGGCCATTTTTTGGATCGGACTTCATCATGTCAACTCTACCTTTGGCAGCGTTGTACCAGGAAATAAAGACCTCCCCATCATCATTGGAGCACAAATGCCCCTCTTGAGCATTTTCTGGAAATCCATCTAACTTAACACGCTTCCAGGTCTTATCAAAACTGTAAAGTCTGCATGACTGCTCAGCGTTTTCATATCCAACCAGGATATATGGTGTTCCATTTGCATAGGTGAAGTCAACTGAGTGAATGCCAGGATTTCCCTGTGGATTTTGAACTTGTGCTCCCAAACTTACCCAAGCTTTATTATCATATTTAAATACCCGAACCAATTTATCTGTAGCGCAAATGACATAGGGTGTGTTATCATGAATATACAAATCTAAAGCAGTGCTCGCTTGAGCCTCTTCCGGTAAAGCCGCCTCAGAATTCCAGTTTAAGCCGTCAAATCTTTGACATTGTACATGATGCTTTTCCTGATCTGAGAAAACAATCCATAAATGAGATATATTGTCTTCTTCGATATCTACTAAATGGGTGGGTACATCATGCACGGTTACTTGTAGCAGCGGTGTTTGTGCCATACTCAATGAAAACGCACTGATCAAAAAGATTGAAAAAAAGTATTTCATAAAATTTTAGTTTAATCGCCTACCAGATTTTACAAGAAACTGGAAGTTTTGATGGTTTTACCACAATCAGAAGGAGACAATTCCATTACAAACTTCTTATCACTGCTTTTTCCTGTGAATGAGTAATAGATTTTGGTGTTTTGACATTTTACGGTGCAACTTGATCCTCTGGACGTGCTCGTTGAACTAGAACCGTAATGGATATAAATTCTCTTTTTGGTACTGTTTGCGTCAGACCCACTATAGTCGTGTTTGAAGTACATGGACCCAAAGTATTTTGGACCTTCATCTGTGTTGGCATTAGTTTCGGAATTGATATCACCTCCTGGAGTACTCGCAGCTACGGTTGAGGTGGGTTTTTGAGGCAAGCTTGGCAGATTATTTGGAATGTAATCTATTGTCTCGACTACATTACGTGGATTCCAATCCGTGTCAAGATCGGCGCTAGTTGTCCATATATGTGAGTTGTATCCATTGCCTCTTTCAAGTAAAACGTACTTTTTCTTCTCTGGCCAATAGGCAAATTGTGTGACATTATAGTTCAGGCTTAACCGATTCCAATGTGGATGATCATCAGTGTTATGACTGACACCAGTTTCATATGTAGTTTCTATGAAGTCCCATGAGCTTGTTGTCAATGATTTGGCATCTATAAATAATAAAGCGGGTTGATCGGACCACATAAATATTTGATCTTTTCCAGTTCCGTTGGTGCTATGCGGAGTTATATATTGCCAAACCCCCCAAGACAATCTGGTGCATAATACATAACCTTTTCCGCTTGGGTGTCTTGCCAGTCTTGGCTCTGCCCGACTAGAAAACTTAATCTCATCCTGGAAGGCCATTTTTATCTGACTTTCTTCATACTCACCTCTTGCCCAGGCATTGTTCTCAAGGGTTTCTAAGGTTTGAGAAATGAGATTGTTGCCATTCTTGTCCATTTTGGTCAATCCTAATTCACGATATCCATAGTACGTTTGGTCCGGATCATTATGATATCCAATGGATTTATGCGCTCCCATGTATGCCCCGATCAAGTTCCCATCATTATCTTCCATAACATCTGTTATCACATAATCACCAGCATAATCAATGTAGCGACCAAAGATGGTTTTTAGTTCGCTAGAATTAAGTGTTGATACCGCATCTATTTTGTGAAACAAAGTTTGATAGTCTTTTTTTATATGCTCCATTGCCCAAGCGAAATTTGAAGAGTAATCAGTCGTGTCGTTTGTAATATATTGGTCGTATGCAATTAGAATATTGCCGTCACTGAGTGTGATGAGATTCATTTCATCAGCAACATTTCCTTTATGAATGTGAAAGCCATTTATTTTACCATTCATATAGTCATATACCACCAGTTTGAGTCCTTTTCTGATTCTGATTTCGTTGTCTTCAGTTTTTACAAGTTCGCCACCACCGATCATAGCAACAATCCCTTCCTTAACGAGACAGATCTTTTTAATGTATTTAATTGGAATCTCCTGTGTTAAGCTTTTGTACGAGCCATCGTCAAGAGGAATTTTAACGTGAAGTTTCCCAGGCGAGCATGTAATAATATGGCCTTTACCATCTCTTACACCATCCCAATACATATCGGCATTGTTATAATATGTCGCTCCCATTTCGCAATCATTTAAGGAGTTTAGCCCATTAACACGACCAAGCAGGCTATACTTTTCTGTTTTTTTGTCTGGGCTATTCGAATAATTCCAATCGTAATCTTTTCTTGAACGTCCAAGAAGCTGGGCATCATCTCCAACAATCAATATTTTGGATACATCCATTGAAGTTTTGTTTTCACCATCTTCCCCAGATGTGAATGTCAGATCAAAATGTTCAACATGCGCTTTCCACAGTTTTAAACCGTATGGATTTGTTGGAGCGTTTGGTGCACTGTTTTTACTGGGAATGGAATAAACTCTTGAATTCAATTTTTCTGCTTTGGCTACTTGATCTTCCCATGCTTTCATTCCAGCATTGGGGCTGTCTTTTTTGTTAGCTCTATAGCGCTCAAGTATGTAATTTGCAATGATATCGTCATCTCCTGCTTCTGGTTTTTTTCCTAGACTTCCTAGAATTTCAGGGTGTTTTGCTGAATTGAATCTAAAAAATAAAGCTCTGTCTTCCAGGAAAAACAAATGAGGAGAACTCGGGGTTGCGCCCCTATACAGCCCTACATAAACGTCATCACCGAATATATGCGCTCTGTAGAGGGAATCTTCATTTTCACCAACAGTCACTCTGGTGTATTTGCCATTTTCAATGTTTAGGATGTTGAGTTGTCTGGTTCCAGATTTTGTGAATGAAGTTCCAGATCCATTTTTACCAAAATCATGTTCATAGTAATCATAATTTCCCGACGACCATTTGATCATTTTTTCAAACTGTCCTTTCAAAGGACCTCCATCAAGGAAACCATATTTCAACTCAAGTTCGTTCCTTTTTTTTCTTTCAACATCTTCTTCCTGCATTTTTGCCAGAGTAGCCTGACGTTCCTCTTCTCTCGTAATATCTGGATTTTCATTTGGTCTGGTTGATTTCCAAAAAGCTTCCATGACCACCCTATCTCCTTTTTGAGGAGGGGCAAAAACGCCCCCTGTGATCTTAAACTCTCCATCGGGATCACCTTCAAAAAGTACGCACCGTCCTTCTAGAAGCAGCATTTTTTTTGTTTCGCTACGATACAAACCATAGTAGCGCACCATATCAGTTCTATTGCTGCCAAAACAGCGCTTCTTAGGTGAGTAGATCATTCTTCTTTTTCCAGCCAGGAAACTTCTTGGACGGTCCTCATGGTCGTAAACTGAAAAACTGTATAAATCCTCTTCATCTTTAATCTCTTCCGATTGACCAGTTGCCTCATCATATTTGTAAAACTTGGCGTCATCGTAAGATTTTATTTCCCACTGCATAGACAGGTCTTCCTGAGTTTTTTGAGCGCTTCCGATAAGCACAGTAAAACTGAGAACAACTAATATTGGATAATAGGTCATGTTTAGTTTCTTTTAAGATTTAAAAACTCACTTTTCCTTTCTTTTCTTTGAAAGAACCGCTGTGGCCAGCATTACCACCTTTTCCACCATCTCCATTTAGACCAGGATTATCCCAGCAAGTGCCTGCATATCCACCATGGCCACCATTTCCTCCGCGAACATCATATTGGAAATTGTGCGGTGTGCTTACAGAGGGGTCTACCATCAAGGTGATAGTGCCTCCGTCGCCTCCAGGTCCACCCAAGCCACCATCTCCGGCAGCTATGGTTGCTGAGTCGTGTACATCATCCCCATTGCCACCATGACCTCCGGCACCACCTCTGGAGGATACACTCATGCTGCCACCTGCTGCAATAGGATAATAGGTACTATTGATTTTGTAGAGATGAACCTTTTGTCCCGTTTTAGGGTGAGTTACTTGTTTTAATTCAACCAGAACATCCGGACCAGTGCCTCCTGCACCAGCATCCGTACCGGGCTTACCCGTTACACCATCATCACCAGAACGACCACTAAAGCTTTCACCATGGGAATTACCATAGTATACAGGACCTTCTATTACGGCTTCACCAACACCGTCAAACTTTGACTTTACTTTGAGTCTTAATTGGTTGTCTGAGTTGATGTCCCGAGATATATTTGGTGTGAAGTAGGCACCTTTATATTCTCTGTTATAAGCTCCAAATTCATTGGTCATGTATTTGCTGCCAATTCCGCCAACGCCACCAAGAATAGTTGAGCCAGACACCAAGGTGTTTTCAACAACTTCCAAATCTTCCATGTAGGCATTGCCTCCCAGATTCATGGTTTTCACAGTCTCTCCTGAACTAAGTTCAATTACAAAACCTACTTCAAATTTTTGTCGATCTACAAACTGTTTTGGTTTTCCTTGTGGAAATTCTACAGTGATTTTAACTACTTTTTTACCTTCAAGTGTATATTTCGCTCTGTGTTGTCTTTGCTCTTCGGCAATGGCTTCCCTGTCGGCGTCTACCTTTTCTCCTCTGTAATCCAAATAGGCCTGAACCTCTTTAATGGCGTCTTTGATGCTGGTTTTTGTGCCATAAATACCGTTGATGCCATCTACTCTGTATGTAGTTGGATTCACCGAATAATTGATGATACGTGTTGGACTCAGGTAAAGGACTTTCATGTGGCTGATAGAGTAGGCGTCTTTAAAATCTGAACCTCTGTAGCTATAGGTGGTATATTTTTTTCCATCCTGCAAAATCTCTGTCACATTTCCATTGGCATCCTTGATGAATTTGAATTCTGTGTATTTGCCAAAAGGTTCTAGCATGCCCCTTTCGGAGCTGGAATAGGGTTTCCAGGTGCTTTTTTTACCATCTTCCCATCCCTTGGCAACTTCATCTACAGGCATGGTGTGAGCCACATTAGCCGCTGTAGACACAGTTGAGGTGTCTCCTTTGACCTTGGTTTTAAGCTTATTGAATTTCTCTTTCCATTTTTGTGCCTGAACCTGAGAAATTCCCAGACACACCATTAAACTAAGTAATAGCCAATACTTCATAACAATATCATTTAAACACAATGATCTTGCATGCTGTGCAAATAAAAAAAAGGGTCTTACGAATGGAAATGTTTTTTTCCGAATGAAGGGTTTAACCAGACACGCCAATAATTTTCCACTTTCCATGAACTTTCCGAATGAGGAATACGAACATGTCCTCCCAGATGAAGTGCTCACTTTTTTGATCTGGTTTTGGTTCTGCTCCTAGGAAAAAGAGATCTCCGGATTGAAGTGGCAAATGATCACTTAGGGTTGTCTGAAATTTGAACTCTACTTCTTCGGGTGTCAACATCAATATTTGATAGGTGTCAAGATAGTCGCCATATTTTTTTGTTGGATCTTGAACTGCTTTTTGAATAGATTGACAGAGTTTTTTCTGATTGTCGTTTTTGGATAGTAATTGCACTTTTTTTTGATCCAACAGGATTAAACTATCTGTCATGTTTTTATAGACTCTGGAACATTTGTTTTTGAAGTATGACTTTACAATTTTCAAAGAGAATTGCAGACCATCGCTTTTATTGGCATCTGTAGCATTGTTTTGTGCTGCCACCGGAATCCCAATCAGCAGCACACAAATACTGAGTATTCTTTTTAGTTGAATCATCTGAATCTATTCTTTTTCTTTACCAGGTGATGAACATGGGTCATGTTCAAACTTGAGGTGGGTTCCAATAGTTGCTAATTTTCCCTTTTTTGTGATCCAAACATAGGCCAAATCTATAGGAACCTTTCCGCTGTCTACCGTGTCGTAATTCTCTGAAACAGGGATTTGATATGAAATGGAAATCTCATAGAAATCACCATCCTCTCCATCAGATACCTGGGTCACATCAATGGTTTCAATCTTAATGTCAATGGGCATTTCTTCTGAGCAGCAACCGCAAAAAAGGGTTACTGATCTATTCTTTTTCAGAAATCGTTTGGCCTTTTTCACTTGTTTTTTTGTGAGCCATTGTAATTGGTCGGCTTTTGCAGGTGAGGCAATCAATAAAAACGTGAAACTGCACAATAAAAAAAGATATTTCATGGTGGAATAGAGATTTAGGCGGAAAGTGCAATGGCTTCAAATGCGGCTACTTTATACTTAGAAAGCTTAGCAACAATGTTTAGGTCGAGTTTTATTTCTGCTTTTGATTTAGAAAAGCTGTTCATGAAATTGAGGTTGACAATCCAGGATTTATGAGATCTGAAAAAAGTGTTGTCAGTAAGCATGTTTTCAAATTGCTTAAGGTTCTTGGTAACACAATGGACAGCACCGTCTTTCATATAAATATTGCAGTACGCCCGTTGCGCTTCAATTGCAATGATATTGTCCACTTCTATAAACGATCGGTATCCTTTCTCCATAATTGCGATCCTCTGAACTTCTTTGGTCGTCATAGTCTCTTTTAGAAGCTGCAGCTGTTTTTTGTAGTCAAGACTTTCCAGTTTCTCCTCAATTTTTTCAACCGCTTCAATCAAGCGATCAATGTCTATTGGCTTTACGAGATAATCGATAGCGGCTACCTCAAAAGCTTTTAGTGCGTATTGATTGTATGCGGTTACAAATACAATTTCGAAATCAACATTGTCAAAAAAGTTAACGATTTCGTAGCCAGCATATTCTGGCATTTCAATATCTAAAAACACGACATCTGGTTTGTGCTTTCTGATGGATTGAACGGCACCTTTTATATTCGTACATTCATCCAATACCTGCACTTTAGGACAGAAGTCCTGAAGCAGTGAACGAAGGATGTTTCTAGCACTGCTTTCGTCATCCACTATAATGGCTTTTAGTGCAGTCATATTCAAATATACATGTATGACGCTGGATTATTCGACTTCTTTGACCAAAGCACTGTTTTTTTTATCAATGGATGTAGTCTATCAGTATTCACGGATGGCTGGGATTCTTATCAGTACTTTAGTGCCAGTGGCCTGACCTTTGTCATTCACTAAATCTATATATTCAAAGCCATATTGTCCCGTGTGCATAGAATTAAGGATTTCAAAACGTTGCGAATTTGCGCCGGTTGCAAAAGACTGATGTTGGCCTATTTGTCTGGATTTAATCTCCCTGGCTTTTTGTCTGCCTATTCCATTGTCTTCGACTATGCATAACAGGTGGTTTTCATGCAATTCGAATGTGACTTTGAGTTGTCGGTTGCTTTCTTTATGCAATAGGCCATGGATAAGTGCGTTTTCAATAAACGGTTGTATGAGCATTGGTGGAACTGAAATGTGCTCCCAATG
>JAUILH010000236.1 GCA_030433115.1 Bacteroidia bacterium
GGAAAAATTAAAAGAGGAAGCTCCGGAAGTTAAAGATCCGATCGACGACTCAACTAGAAACAGTTTTTCAAACCCTAAATTTTAAATAATGGAAGTAACCTACGATCAACTCAAGCCAATTATTGTAGCCGAAAGCTGGACAGACAATAACGTGGTCATTAATTTCAAAGCACCAGGACATACTGCCCCCTTAATGGCTTCCGGCACCATTGAACTCTCTTCATCAGGAAGTGTGGCAGGAACGGTTGGAAATGTGGCAAAACGAAACCTTATATGGACTGTTTTTAGTAGACTTGGGAGTGCCATTGGATCTGCGCTTGGAGGTGGAATAGGTGGCGCTGTAGCAGGTCATACCGCAGCTGAGGTAGGACGCCAAGGAACTGAGAAAGCCACCAAAAAAGCTGGAGAAAGTATTGCTAAAAAACGCGCACTTAACCCTAAATCAAAAGAAGCAGCAGTTGTAAAAGCATTCCAGAACGTTGCCATGTATTTTGAGTACAATACTGAAACTAATGAGTGGAAAGGACTCTCCGCTCAGGAAGTAGCGGCTAAAGCAAATTAAGAAAACACAAAAATCATGAAAAAAGTACTATTAAGTGCGCTTGTTTTATCTGGGTTAGGACTCATGTCTTGCAGTGATGATGAAAAAAGCGAAGACACCTCCGAAAGTGAAGCGAATGAGCAGAAAGCGTCAGACAATGCAACAGTTGATGATGGGGCTGAAGAAACTGAAAAAGAAGAGGTCAGTACAGGTCCATTAATAGAAGATGTCTATTACGGGAAAAAAGGTGAAAATGGCATGTATGGCTATGTTGATAGCAAAGGCACATGGGTAGTAGAGCCCGAATACAGCAATATCGGAAATGCTATTCGCTACGGACGGGGAAGTGTCACCAATGAAGACTATTTATCCGGATATGTGGATGAGGGCGGAGAATTGGTGATTCCCTGTCAATACCGTTTCGCAAGCGACTTTACTGAAGATGGATTGGCGTCTGTGAAAAAAAGTGATGAAGACTTTTGGAGATATATCAATAAGGACGGAGAAACCGTTCTTGAAGCCAACTACGATCAATGCTATGGTTTTTGGGAAGGGCTCGCAAGTGTTACGAATTCAGGGAAAGGCATGGGGCTCATCAATTTGAAAGGAGAACTGGTTATTCCAATGGACTATTACTTTCAAACTTACATGAATGATGAGGGAGGGACCTATTTTTACTACGGAGACAAATCTTTCGTGAAGAAACACAGCAATGGAAAATTTGGACTTTTAAGAAATGACGGTACTGAGGTCACGTCATTTATCTATGAAGGCACTACTATGTATGCTGAAGAGCATGGCGTTCTAATTGTAAAATCTGGTGATAAATATGGTGCCATAGACCTGGAAGGGAATGAGTTAATTCCAATGGAATATGATGCGTTAAGTCTCTACAACATGTCCAAAGAATACACGGCTGAAAAAGATGGCATTAAAATGAAACTGGACCTTCAGGGCAATTGCGTTGAAGGCTGTAATTAATAAAATAAATAACTAACTAACTAACTAACTAACTATGAAAAAACTACTATTAAGTATGATGGCTTTCTCAATGATCGCCATGGTCTCTTGCGGAGACGATAAAAAGGATGAGGACAAAGACGGTGACAAGGATGGAGCCAAAAAAGAAGCAGCTGCTGAAGCCAAAATAGAATTTCCGGAAAGCATTCATGGTGCATGGAAGATTGTTGAGAAAGATGAAAATGCAGGAATCGACGGTTCGGTGATTTTTACATTTTCCAAGGATAAGGTCGTTCTTAATTCCGGAACAGTTGTGTTGTCAAAAGATATGATTAGTGCCGACGATAAAAGCTTTTCATACAAAGATGTGGGGGATACACCATGGCACTTTAACTATACCTTAGATGGTGATCATCTTTTATTAGATAACATGTACAACGGGAGCGTACATGCCAAATACAAATTGGCAAGAAATTAATCCCAAAATTTAATTACTTTCACGTTGAAACCATCCTGATGTTTTAGGGTGGTTTTTTATTTGATGACATATGGAAGAAACAATTGATTTTGAAGAAAAGTCCAATCAATATGAATATGCTGGATTTGGAATTCGTCTGTTGGCAGTTTTTATTGATGGATTAATCATCACGGGATTGGCCTGGTTGATTTTTGGAGATGATGTGGTCTCCACTCAAAACGGCTTTAAATTCGAAATGCAAGGTTGGCAAAATCTAGTAACTTACGGTTATTATTTCCTTTTTTGGGTTGGAATTTCAAGTTCTCCTGGTAAACTTTTGCTCGGTCTTAAAATCATAGATGAAGACGGTAAGAATATCAGTGCAGCTAAATCTCTTATCAGGGTGTTGGTGTTCATCATAGTGATCATCGGAGGATGGTTCATCCTGGGTACTAAAGATAAACAGGCTTTGCACGATTTAGCTGCCAAAACATATGTGATCAAGAAATAATGAGCAAAAGAGTAGCCTTTTACTGCGGGTCCTCCAGTTGGGGCGGACTGGAAATGAATCTGGTTAAAAGGGCCGTTTGGTGGCAGAATAGAGGCCATCAAGTGAGTTTCTACGCGCAAGAAGGTTCCAGAAGTTATCAGGAAGCTCTGAATGCAGGTGTCAAAACCCATCACAACCCAAAGAATAAAAAGTACTTTGCTATCGGAAGTGCTCGAAAACTCTGGAAGCAATTAAAGCAATCAAATGTTGAGGTCCTAATCGTGTCTGATCCAAAAGACCTGAGTTTGGCCGCATGGGTAAAAACCTTTGCAGGTAAGAAAATTAAAACACTGTATATTCAGGTAATGCAGATAGGGATCAATAAGAGAGACCTCATCCATACCATTAGGTTTAATAAACTGGATGCATGGATTACACCACTTCCATACTTGAAGACCCAAATGGAGCAGAGAACACGCTTTAACATGAGTAAAGTGTCCCTGATTCCAATGGGAATTGATATCAGCAGGTTTTCTCCATTGCCAGACAAATCAGTTTCAAGATCAGCGTTAAACTTGCCACAGGATAAAACTATTGTGGGCCTATTGGGTAGAATTGATGAGCAAAAAGGCCAAATGGTACTTTTAGAAGCCATGGTTGATCTGCTCAAGAAAAATGATCAAAACCACCTTTGTTTTATGGGGGAGAAGACACATGGTGAGGGAGAAGCTTATTATGAAGATTTAATAGCTCGCATTCATGAAGCGCAGTTAGAGTCTCAAGTCAGTATCATTCCGTTTAGTCCCAATGTGCCCGGTTTTATGGCGGCAATAGACATATTTGTGATGGCCACTAATAGCGAGACTTATGGCATGGTGACTGTGGAAGCTATGGTGTGTGGCAAAACCATTGTAGGATCAGACTCAGCCGGAACTGCAGGTTTGCTTGAGAATGGGAAATGGGGGCATCTATTTCAACCTATGGATTCTGGGAGTTTACGATTAGAGCTTGTTGAACTATTGGGCAAGGACAATTTTGAACAGATGGAACTTAGGGATTATGCCAGTAAAGAGTATGATAAGGACCTTGAATGCGAACGCATTGAATCTGTGATCAATCAACTGTGATGCCTTTTTTTGTTATGTACTTTTCAATTTTTTTTGACTTATCAATTGAGTTAATAAAGTGACC
>JAUILH010000237.1 GCA_030433115.1 Bacteroidia bacterium
GGTTTCACTGGAAGTCAATTTTGAGCTAATGCAGAAACTACTCATGCTAGCTGATCAGATGGAGGTATTGTCACCGGAGAGTGTGAAGAAGGAGTTGAGGGAAAGGATAGATAAAGCTAGAGAACTTAATAAGACAAAATTAATCACCAAATACAATTAAAATGAATCCACAACATGCCACTTACTTTTTGAATACGAATGATGAATTCGAATGGAGCCAAATTCATATTCGAAACACAGTAATAAATCTAAATCAGTTACATAACCTAAATATCAATGAGGATAATTTCCCTGATCAGGGTTTAACAAAGGGTGAATTGCTTGTTTATTGTTCCAGTAACCAGTATTCACTACGTGACAAATGTTTGATGATCATGATTTGGGGAGGAATGATTGGGCAAAGGTTGCATCATTCTGCAAATTTTTATCAGCATTTCAATGATCGTACAAAATTTGTTTTAAAATCACTAATAAATGCTTCTACAAGAAAGGAAGCATTTACATTCTTGAGAATCGCTAAAGAGGGAAATCTACTGCCTGGAGTTCGGGTACCATTCTACACCAAATTTCTTTTCTTTCTTAATCCACAACTAAATGGCTATATCTTAGATAGATGGACCGGAAAATCATACGACTTGTTAATGGAGGGAGAAAATGTTCCACCATTGACGTTTGATCATGCTGGTTTTTTAGAAGACGCTACGCCTGATCAATATGAACATTTCTGTTCCACTATTGATGAATTAACGATTGCTTATAATCTTCATAACCGTACTCAATTGAGTGGATATGATATTGAAGGTAAGCTCTTCACAAGTGGTGGTAATTGGCGGGCATATTTGCTCAATCAGAATGCGCCGATTCAAAATAATAATGAAGTAGGTGATCAGGGCAATCCAAATGTGCCTCCTCAGAATGGAGGAGGGAATCGCGATAATCCACCACCTCAGAATGAAGCTGAAGAAGTAGGTTTTCAGGATTTCCCTGAGCTCATAAGGTTTAATACCAATTTGATTAATATCAACAACAACATGGATAGAATTTTTTGGTGTTATTTGGCGTATTTGAATAATACTAAGACATGGATAGATAACGCTCATCGACCTTTAGAAAATATAATAAATGAAGTGCCAAACCTACAATTCATTGGGCACAACAATTTGATACAGGCAACTTACAATTTCACAAAATATGCAATGATTAATAGCGCCGCTGGCAGGAATTACTTTCAATTTGAAGCTGGCCCTCAACTTCAACAGCAGTATACCGTCGCGATCAATGATCCTAACAGGGAATATGGAGTCATACTTCAACTATATGGAAATTGTCGGATAAGAATAAATCCAGCATACATAAACAATTGATAATCAACATATGAAATACCTCACCAACCATTTTGAACTCTCCCTTACCAATCCATTTAAGTGAATTTGAAAAAGACTAGCATGCCAAAAGAGAGTACCTAAAACTTCGGAAGAGTGGTCAGTGATGGTGGAGGATTATTATTCTTGTTCCGAGAGGACTCGAACCAAGGTGGGAATTAGGGAAAAATTGACCGGACTAATATTTTGAACCATTAAAATATTCAAAAACATGACTAATGAGCAAGCGAAAAACCTTGTTATGAAGGTCTTTGATTCCATCAAAGAAGCAAAGGATATTGGAGATATTGAAATGGTGAAGGAGAATAATGAACTGACCAAAATTCCAGATCTGAAGAAATACCCAAGGATTGATTTTACAATCACTAGAGCAGAGGTTGAGAAATTATCTCTGAAGCCTACAACTCCCTTGGAGAAGCTACTGTATTCTGCGCTATGGAAAAATGGCCAATTGAAGCGAATCAATTCACTGATTGAGGGAATAAGAAGTGTAAAAAATGAAGCACCAAACGAAGACAGAATCGTCTATTATCAATTTGGGAAGCACCTGACAGGAGACAAAAGCGAACCGATTATAGATCAACATACCCTAAGAGCATTTGAAATTTATCAATCAGAAGAAAGCGATATTACACGAATAAGAAGAAAATCAAATTACACAAAAACTGATTGGCCTTTGGTTAAGTGCTATAAGGAATGGCTTACGGCGAACATCAATGAAAATATTAGGAATACTGACGACTACCCTTTCGTGGTTGACCAGATCATATTTGCATTAGGGAAACAAGTGAAATTGAAAAGAATGCAATAATTATTGACGTATAAAATGTGTATAATTACATAAATTCATACACATGAGAACAAACATTGTAATCGCCGATGACTTGATGGCAGAAGCCAAAAAGGTTTCTGGGTTGAATACCAAAAAAGAAATCATTGAAAAGGCTTTAGAAACCTTCATCAAAATGCAAAAACAAATGCAGGTCAAAAATTTGAAAGGCCAAATTGCATGGGAAGGTGATCTGGATCAAATGAGAGAACAGTGATCGTTGTAGATACCAGCGTTTGGATTGACTATTTCAAAGGGATAGAAAATCGTCAGACCAAATTGCTCGAAGTATCTTTAGAAGAGCAAGAAATATTCATTGGAGATGTTGTTCTTCTGGAAATCCTTCAGGGAATCAAGGATGAAAATCAATTCCGAAAAACAAAAAGAATTTTTGGAGGAATGAGTCAGGCTCAAATGCTATCACCTGATTCAGCCGTAGAATATGCTAATTTTTATCGAACTCTCAGAGGTAAAGGAATCACCATCCGAAAATCCAATGATGTGATCATTGCGGGCTATTGCATCATCAATGACTTACCCCTTCTTCAAAGAGACCGAGATTTCGAGCCTTTTCAGGCTCATTTTGGGCTTGAGTTACTTTAATTTGTCTTCATAGCTACACTTCTGATCTGTTTTCTCAAAGCACCTATGAACTTTCATTCACTTGATTACCTTTAGACAATCAAATGAGTGAAAAAACAGCCATACTCTTTTTCCACCGGGCGGAAAGTGAAGAAAAGAAATACAAGTCTTTTCGAGCTTCGGTTGTTACATTTCTAAATTCCAGAACCCGGAAGCTAATTTCTAGATCTGGACTTCCTGTCTTCGAGTACATCGACAATATTCAGGAAAATATCTCCCTTCAAGAGCGATTTTATCTGGCCGTAAATAGCACTTTCAAAATAGGTTTTGAGCATGTAATTGTAGTTGGCAATGACTGTCCCCAATTGCAATTGGGTGACGTACATAAAGCTTCCAAACAATTAGAATCCACTGATTTAGTCATTGGTCCTGACTTGAGAGGCGGCACTTATCTGTTGGGGATCTCCAGGAATATATTCACTAAAGAATGGGCGCTTTCTCTTCCATGGCATACTAATCGATTTGCAGAAGTGGCGGCTACTGAAATTGAAAATGTTAGCTATTTGGATAAGTTGATTGATTTCAACTATTCAACTGAATTGCCTTCAATTAAAAAAATCAAATTCAGAAGATCGCTCATTCAAGCATTCATTCAACTTTTTAAGAGTTTCAATAATTCAATTTTCAAAATTATTGATTCGTCAATTTCAATAATTGAGTACAAACAACTCCGTGCTCCTCCAGCTCACTTACACATTTGATTTAATCAGATTGGGTTTTGGTAAACACTCCAAAACTCGAATTACTATTTCACACTAAATAAAATTGAA
>JAUILH010000238.1 GCA_030433115.1 Bacteroidia bacterium
CATTAACTATGGCTTGGTTTAGAAGGAAAAAGCAAGGTATTACAACGCCTACCAACGAGAAAAAAGAGACCCCTGATGGGCTTTGGTACAGATCTCCGGACGGGAAGATTATAGAGAAATCGGAATTGGTTGCTAACGCATATGTGAGTCCGGAAGGGCACCATGAGCGCATTGGTTCCCAGGAATATTTTGAGTTGATTTTTGACAATGGTTGGAGAGAATTCAATGCCAAAGTAAAATCTGGAGATCCTCTCAAATTTGAAGACACCAAGAAATATACCGATCGTGTGAAAAGCACCATCGAAAAAACAGGTTTGAATGACGCGATTCGAACTGCAAAAGGGAAAGTTGATGGCACACCACTTGTAATTGCCGCAATGGATTTCAAGTTTATTGGAGGCTCTATGGGAAGTGTCGTTGGCGAAAAAATTGCCAAAGGAATTGACCGTGCGATCAAAGACAAATGCGCCTTCATGATCATTTCAAAATCTGGTGGAGCCAGAATGATGGAAGCGGGGTATTCTTTGATGCAAATGGCCAAAACATCTGCTAAACTGACGCAATTGTCGGAAGCAGGTCTCCCTTACATCAGTTTCTTAACCGACCCAACAACAGGAGGAGTCACAGCATCTTTTGCCATGTTAGGAGACTTAAACATTGCAGAACCGGGGGCTTTAATTGGATTTGCAGGTCCCAGAGTCATTAAAGAAACCATTGGAAAAGACTTACCGGAAGGTTTTCAAACCTCAGAATTTGTTTTGGAACACGGCTTCTTAGACTTCATTGTTGACAGAAGAGAATTAAAACCAACTTTAGCTCGAGTACTTAAAATGTTTGAAAATTAGTTTATTCAGATATAAGGGTGTATCTTTGCGCCCAATTAAGAGGGAAAATCCCATTTAATACATAAGAATCATTTAAATAATATTGGCATGTATTTAGCACCAGAAAAGAAGGCAGAGATCTTCAAAAAACACGGAAAATCAGCAAACGACACTGGTTCTCCGGAAGGACAAATCGCTTTGTTCTCTTACAGAATTAAGCATTTGACAGAGCACTTAAAATCAAACAAAAAAGATACTGGAACCAAAAGAGCGCTTCAGTTAATGGTAGGTAAAAGAAGAAGTCTTCTTGATTACCTTAAGGCAAAAGATATCGAAAGATACAGAGCCATCGTTAAAGAACTGGGATTACGTAGATAATCCAAAACAATACATGATACTAAATAGTACACACATATTCATCGCTCAACAGCGATAACACACATTGAATTCGCCCTGACGTCTACCGTCAGGGCTTTTCATTTTTTATACACATATATATTTATACACACACATGAAACCAAATTTAATTTCGAAAACAATCAACCTGGGGAATGGTAAAGAAATTACCCTTGAGACAGGATTATTGGCTAAACAAGCTGATGGATCTGTTGTAGTTCGCCAGGGAGATACTATGTTGCTAGCTACGGCTGTTTCGGCACCGGAAGCTAAAGATGGCGTAGACTTTATGCCATTAACTGTTGATTACCGCGAGAAATATGCCGCTGTCGGTAGATTTCCAGGTGGATTCTTTAAAAGAGAGGCCAGACCTTCTGAATACGAAATCTTAGTAATGAGATTGGTAGACAGAGCTTTGAGACCACTTTTCCCAGACGATTACCATGCAGACACTCAGGTAATGATCCAATTAATGTCTGCAGATAAAAATACTAACCCAGATGCTTTGGCATGTTTGGCAGCTTCTGCTGCATTGGCATTGTCCAATATCCCATTTGGCGGACCAGTTTCTGAAGTAAGAGTCGGACGTGTAAACGGTCAGTTCTTAATCAATCCGGATATGGATGAGATGGAAGGTTCCGATATCGACATGATCGTTGCTGGTACTGCCGACAACATCATGATGGTGGAAGGAGAAATGGAGTTCATTTCTGAAGACGATATGGTAGCTGCTATTGAAGCCGCCCATGCCGCTATTAAAGTGCAATGTCAAGCCCAGCTTGATTTGGCACAAATGTCAGGAAGAGACACCACTCCTAGAGAATACTGCCACGAAACTCACAACGATGAATTGAAAGCAGCGGTTAAAGAAGCCACTTTCCAAAAATTTTATGATGCAGCCAAAACAGGCACTGCAAACAAAGATTTGAGAAAAGAGATGTTTGGTGCCATTAAAGATGCTTACATAGAAACTGTTGATGAAGCCACCATGGAAGAATGGGGTTACCAAATCAAAGTTTATTTGAACAAAACTCAAAAAGAGGCCATTAGAAGATGCATGCTTGATGAGCGTGTTCGTTTAGATGGACGAGAGATGACTGAAATCAGACCTATCTGGAGTGAGGTTGACTACCTGCCAAGTGCACACGGTTCTGCTGTATTTACCAGAGGAGAGACTCAATCATTGACTACATTGACGTTGGGAACAAAAATGGATGAGCAAACCATCGATGGCGCCATCATTGAAGGGACCAACAGATTCTTATTGCACTATAACTTCCCACCATTTTCAACTGGAGAAGCCAGACCATTGAGAGGTACTTCAAGAAGAGAGGTCGGACACGGTAACCTTGCTTTGAGAGCTTTGAAACAAGTTTTACCAGAAGGTGACGACAATCCATACACGATTAGATTGGTTTCTGAGATCTTGGAATCTAACGGATCATCTTCAATGGCAACTGTTTGTGCCGGTACTTTAGCACTTTTAGATGGCGGTATCAAAATTAAAAAACCAGTATCCGGGATTGCGATGGGATTGATCACAGATGCAGACGGAAAATACGCCATTTTATCAGACATTCTTGGAGATGAAGATCACTTGGGTGATATGGATTTCAAAGTAACCGGAACTGAAGACGGCATCACAGCTTGTCAGATGGATATCAAAGTAGATGGTTTATCTGCTCAGTTGTTGAAGGAAGCATTGGAGCAAGCAAAAGCCGGAAGATTACACATTCTTGGAGAAATGGCGAAAACCATGTCTCAAGCAAGAGAAGATTACAAACCTCATGTTCCTAGAATCGTTAAGATTATGGTGCCTGGAGATTGTATCGGTGCAATCATCGGTCCTGGTGGAAAAATCATTCAGGAAATGCAGAAAGAAACCAATACGGTTATCACCATTGAAGAAACTGAAGATGGACAAGGTTCTGTAGAAATCGCATCCTCTAATCAGGATGATTTGAATGCCGCTTTAACAAAAGTGAAGAACATTGCCTTCCCGCCAACTGTTGAAGTAGGTGAAATCTATGATGGTAAGGTGAAATCAATCATGCCTTATGGAGCATTTGTTGAATTGATTCCCGGAACCGACGGTTTATTGCACATTTCTGAGATTGAGTGGCACAGAGTCAATAATGTTGGAGATGTATTGAAAGAAGGAGATCAAGTTAAGATTAAGGTTCTAGGTAAAGATCCTAAAAACGGTAAGTTGAAATTATCGAGAAAGGTATTATTGCCAAAGCCCGAAAATGCTGAAGCCCCAAAGGCTGAATAAGCAGTTATTAACAATCTATTACATTATACAAGTCCGCTTGCGCCATGCCGTAAGCGGACTTTTTTGTTTTCAGCAATCCTATATTGTTAAAAATTTTTAGTCGGAATATCTGCTTCAAATGTAACC
>JAUILH010000078.1 GCA_030433115.1 Bacteroidia bacterium
AACATGAAACAAAGATGCATAAAAAAGGCGCCAACAAAAACTGTTGGCGCCTAATAAATATATCCGTTAGAATTATTTCATCAAAGTGATGCGCACTGTGTGCTCATCTGGATCACTTTTAATTTTGATGAAGTAAATTCCTTTTGCATTGTTTGTTAAATCCAACTCAACTGTATTGTTATAAACACTATTGAAGTTTTTGACATCAACCAATTTACCTAAAGCATCCATCACAGCTACTTCAATGTCTCTTGATTGATCAAGATCAAAGTTAATATTTACAACACCGTTAGTTGGGTTAGGATAAACTGAGATACCAGCAGCGAATTCAGATTCTTCAATACCCACACCGCTAAGTACAGTAATTGTAATCGTGTCAGTATCTGTACAAGACCCTAAGGTAGCTGTTAGTATCACTGTGTAGGTTCCAGGAACAGTATAGTTGTGAGTTGGTGATGCGCTTGTTGAGTTGCCACCATCTCCAAAGTCCCAGCTATAACTCACACCAGTAGATCCGGTATTGTTGAAGTTAACTGTTCCACCACTTCCAATGTAAGTTGTTGTCACATCAGAACCAGCATTTGCGACAGCCGCAGGATTAACAGTTACCATAACAGAAGCTGTGCTTCCCTGACAGGTTCCATTGTATGCCACAACTGAATAAGTAGTGGTAGAAGCAGGACTTTCTATTATACTCGCTGCAGTAGAGCCGTCATGCGTCCAGAAGTAAGTAGTACCTCCACCAGCAGTTAAAGTGATGTTGTCACCAGCACAAATGCTCGTATCAGCCGTCACAGTAGTTGTTGGAATCGCATTAACAGTTACAGTAACCATGGTTGTGTCATAACAAGTACCATCATCACCAACCACCGTATAAGTAGTTGTTGTACTTGGAGATACAGGCAATGAACTTCCAGAACCTACAGGTGTCGTCCCATCGAACCAGTTATAGTTGGTAGCACCACTTCCTATTAAGGTTGCAGTATTTCCATCACAGATAGTCTGGTTGCCGTTAGTAGTTACAGTAACACCGCCAACATTATTAATGGTTACGGTTTGCGCATCAGAACATCCACTGTTATCAATTACCATGATGTTGTAGCTATTCGCTGATAAGCCAGTGAACGTACCACTTGATTGGTAACTTGCGCCACCATCAATAGAATACTGATAGGTGCCATCTCCACCAGTAGCACTGATTGAAATTGACCCGTTAGACGCATTACAAGACTCATCTGCACCTGCAGCAGTAGCTACCAGAGCAGGAAGTGATCCAACCGTCTCAGTTGATACAATTGATAAACATCCGTCAGAATCCATGGCGATTACCTGATAAGTTTGAGCAGCCAATCCAGTGAACGTACCGCTTGTCTGGTAGTTCGTACCACCATCAATTGAGTATTGATAGGCTCCCGTTCCGCCAGTTGCGGTTACAACGATTTGTCCATTGTTGGTACAACCAGCATTAGTGACGGTTGCAGAATGAACGACAGCAGTTGGCTCATTAATGACATGTGGACCATCAGTTGTGATACATGCACCATTGTCAACATAAACAGTGTAAGTGTTAGCAGCTAAGCCCGTGAAAGCATTGGAGCTTGTATAGTTCGTTCCATCGATACTATAAGTCAATGTCCCACTTCCAGTAGTTGCTGTTACCGTGATTGTTCCATCGCCAGCACCATTGCACGTAACATCAGTTGCTGCTACGTTTGTAATAACAGGACCACCAACATTAGTTAATGTGATCATATCTGTACCTTGACATCCATTAACGTCTCTCACATAAACAGTATATGTACCAGCAGATAAACCAGTGAATGAATTTCCAGACTGCCAGTTTGTTCCATCAATAGAATACTCTAGCGCGCCAGTACCTCCACTTGCCGTGATTGTGATGGTTCCATCTGAGTTTCCACAGTTTTCATCAGTTCCGGCAGTATTGGAAATTGTTGGAGAGTTGTTGCTTCCGTTCACAGTAACTGTAGTAGTTCCTGTACATCCGTTTGCATCTTCCACAACTATGTCATATGTTCCAGCGGTTAATCCAGTGAAAGTATTTGATCCCTGGAAAGTAATACCAGCGTTAATACTAAACTGGGTAGCACCGGTTGCTGTAATTGTAATCGTACCATCACTTTGTCCACAATTTTCATCCGTAGGAGTTGCAGTCACAGTGATAGGCGCGTTATTAGCATTGACAGTTACAGTGGTTTGTCCCTGACACCCATTGCTGTCTTCAACAATAATGGTGTAGGTTCCAGGTGTCAATCCAGTAAATGAACCACTTCCCTGGAAGGTAGTACCACCGTCAATAGAATACTGATATCCACTTCCGGAACCACCTGTGGCAGTTGCAGTAATTGAACCGTCGGCAGCGTTACAGTTGGCGTCTGTTGCAGTTGCGGCAACCGTAGGAGAAGGATTCACAGTGATATTTGGAATACTGTCAACATGGTATCCTCCACATGAGCCATAGGCTTGAAGGTATGCTGTATAAGTGCCTGCCGTATTATATTGAACACTTTCTGAAACATTTGTCGATACGTTCGGAGTACCGCCAACAAATACCCATTCCAATGAGTCGTAGTTCATAGAAGAAGATCCATCAAAATTAAGAGAGCTGCCTTCACAAATTGTGGTTGAGCCAGCAACACTTGGAATTGCTGTCGGAGGCAAATCTGTCATGTATGGAGAGATAAACAAATCAATGTCTGCGCCTCCCCAGTTAGTATTAATGTCAAACCAGGATCCTGTGCCATCCATTTCAAATGATTGAGAAGATACGGTCGGATCTCCCACAGTATTTGAGACAATACCAAGCGAGTCGCCTGTTCCAAAACCTACCATTTCTACACCCATGTAGTAAGGGGCACCTCCTACGTTTACAGGAGAATTGAAGAAAATCTGAATAAGGTTACCACCGTAAGGGACGATGGGTGCCAATGTTGCCATCGGTACATCAACAGTTGCTAAAGCCGCGTTTGGTTCTCCGGCTGCTTCATCCCAAACTGTAAATCTGGCAATGGCTCCATTTCCTCCATCAGCCACAGTGAAGAAATAGAAAATACCCCCGGTCACATGCGTGTAGGGCGCGTAGGTTCCAAATCTCTGTGCTTTGGCTAGATCGCCATATTGGTTAGTTCCAGCCAAGAATCCACCAGCACCATCTCCATATACTGTTAGGGTTCCGGGAGGTGGGAAGTTCAGCGTGTCACATCCTGTAGAAGCGGTAACAGTTATCGTTAATGTTGTAGTACAGTTACCTTGTGCATTTGTTGCAGTTAACGTGACTGTGTAAACACCTGGAGCTGCGTAAGAATGAGAAGGGTTTTGCAATGTACTTGCAGGAGACCCATCTCCGAAATCCCAAGACCATGATGTTGGAATACCGGTAGAATTATCCGTGAAATTCACGGTCTGTCCAACAACAATTGAAGTCGCAGATGCTGAAGCAGCGCAGTTTGGCGCTGTCGGTGAACAAGGAGGGTATGTACCATCTAATATAGTCGTGGTTCCTCCACCTACTGGATCAAGCCAGGTTTCCAGATGGCCACCAAGTGGACCTCCATTGGCTGAGTTTTGATCCCAGTGGTAAGACATTTTACCATACATATCGGGACTATTAGGAGAAGTACAATAAGAACTACCTCCTGTTAAGGTTCCAACAATTCTACCATTACCAGTACCACCATCGTAGAAAAGCGGAGATCCGGATGAACCACCTTCGGTCACACCATGACCATTGGTAGTGGAGTTCCATTGAATGTACCAGTGAGATGGTAAACCACTACCATTCCACTGAGTAGTTGTAATATTTCCTGTTGTAGAAGAAATCTTTTTGATATCTCCACTTGGATGGTGTATACCTGTTGCACCTGTGTAGCTATTTGGTCCTGAAGCATCCCAACCGTTAAGGTATAGGTTCCAGTTAACCATATCTGTCGTGGTAAGGTTGGTGAGATTCAAAAGCTTATAATCCGAACCTTGAGTCCCACCGCCGTCATTAGAATGAGAGAGTTGGGTACATCCCTGAACGTAAGAAAAACCTGCAGGAGGACTAAATGCATTGGGAACTGGATTAGTCCCGTTAGAGCAGCCTGTAGATTCATAATTAAAGTAGAAAAACCATTGTGCTCTATCTGCTGCCGAACTGGTTTCACCACAGTGGTGAGCGGTTAAGAAGTAAGGCGCGCAGTCTTGAGCGGTGTTGTTTACCAGAGATCCGGTGCACCAACCCCAGTTAGAACCATTCTTTAAAAGGATACGTCCAACACCCCTTTTCTCATCTTGCCAGTCAGACCCTTCAGGGGTACAGTTAACATTTACCTGACAAGGATCCGAATCACCAAAATCTCTTGAGTCAGCCGCTTGAGGTGTTAAAATTCTGTAAGCCTGAGCCACTTCAAAAATTTCAAAATGACCATGTCCGGATACCAGTGCAGGTTCATAATATTCAATGATTGCAGTTGGTTGAGGAATGATACCAACAGAAATATATCCCAGTTGAGGATTGTTAGCACTAGTGAAGGCACCTAAAACATCTTGTTCATCTTCAGAATAGGCATATAGTTTAGCACCAGGTGGTAAATAGAAATCTTTGAAAGAAAACATAAGTCCCTGAGCACTAGGTCCACTTACCTTTAATCTCCAAACTCTATCACCATTTGGAAGCACGGTCCAGTCTCCTGAATTATCCAAAGTGAAGTTTGTACTTTGTGCCACAGCTATTCTAGGCCAATTCCCATTTTTATCGTCCTGTGCATCTTCCTGATTGATTTGGGACATATTTAAGGGCGATAAGGTTTCAGTAGTAAAACCGTGATTTCCCATATTTTGAGAAATTCCTAGTGGAACTCCCCCAATGGTTTTCTGTGCGTTGGAGCCAATTGCGAAAGCAAACAAGCTGCAACATAGAAGTATTATTTTTTTCATGATAGTTAACTAATTAAAGAACAATTACTTTTTTTCTTTTTTTTCCTCGATTACAGCAGATTCTTGACGTGTAACGGGTTGTTTTTTTGAGGATTGTTCAGTTTTGGCGGGAGCAGTAGGAGAAACAGTCACAACACTCTTTTTCACAACTAAAGGTTTGTTGAGCTTCTTTACATGTGCCTTTTTAGGTGGAGTGTTTGTACTTGTTTGGGCAGACGCAGCAACGGCAAAACCCACACAAAATATCGAAAGTACTAATTTCTTCATGATATTATTTGTTAAATTATTAGACGAATAAGGGCATCAATTTAGGAAAATTTAACCAACATTAAAAATGGATTTGGGCAAACTGTTGAAAAGAATGGACAAATGAAGAAAATTTAGGATTAAATTTGTGGATGAGATGATGGAGCAAAAGAGAATACTGGTTGTAGAAGATGAAGAGCACTTGCTTGAAGGGCTGGAACTTAATCTAAAACTGGAAGGATATGATGTGGTAACTGCCAAAACAGGATCTGAGGCCATTGATAAATTTAAGAAAGCACGGTATCATCTGGTGATACTTGATGTAATGATACCTGATATCAATGGCTTTGATGTCTGTCAGACGATCAGGTTGAGTGATGGTCAAACCCCTATTTTATTTTTGTCTGCAAGATCATCTTCAGATGATAAAATTCAGGGGCTTAAACATGGTGCGGATGACTACTTGGCCAAGCCCTTCAATTTGGAAGAGCTCTTGCTGAGAGTGAAAATTCTGGTGCAGCGAGGAGAAGGCGTGTCGTTAAAATCGGAATTGGAACAATATGTTATAGGAAAAGCTTCTGTGGATTTTATCACATTTGAAGTGAAAGAGGACGATAAGCTTGTCTACAACCTGTCTCATAAAGAGTCCAAACTACTGCGATTACTCATTGACAAAAAGAATGAAGTTGTTAGCCGAGAGTATATTTTGGAGACAGTATGGGGATTTGATGTGTATCCTACCACCAGGACAATAGACAACTATATACTGACCTATAGAAAGCTCTTTGAAGTGGACTCAAGAAACCCTCAATATTTTCATTCTATCAGGGGAATTGGATATAAATTTACAGACTGAGGCAACCTTTGAACAATCCTCACGTCTTTTTACTAAAGAATTAAAATTTTATTTTCCTTGCAGGTTTAGCCTGGAGCGTGTTTTATCCCAACAACTGCTTTAAAACCACTCCAGGTTTTTTTATGCCTGTAACTTTCTGTTAGTTTTGCCTGTTCTCCATGCAAAGGACTTTTCATGAAAAAAATTATTCTCTGTACGGCTATTGTAATAAGCTCCGTTTGCTTGCAGGCACAAGATCCGCATTTTTCGCATATCAATAATTCTGAGTGGTATTTCAATCCTGCTATGGTCAATAATGATAGTATGGATCATGTGGGCGTTAAGTACAGAAATCAGTGGCCGGCGTTATCCGGTAACTATGTGACATCAACAGTGCATTATGCGCACTATTTTTCTAAAACAAACGGAGCTGTGTACGGAGGTTTTATGAATGACGTTGCTGGAAATGGTACTCTAACAAGTAATCGACTGAACTTAGGGTATGCTCAAAAGCTAAAACTTGGGAGGGATTTAATGCTTCAATTAGGTTTGGAATTGGCCTACGGGCAAAGGATTTTGGATTGGGACAAGTTGACATTTGGAGACATGATAGACCCTAGAAGGGGATTTATTTATGAAAGTGGACAGGTACCAACTTGTAACACAGGCTCCTATTTTGATTTGAGTTCTGGGGCACTGTTGACTTATAAAAAGGCGTTTTTAGGATTTTCGGTCCATCATATTCCGGAACCAAATGAGAGTGTGATTTGTGGAGACAGTCCATTACCTAGAAAGTATGGTGTTCAAGCGGGGTATGAATTGCAAATTTCAGGAGCATTTTCAGCTGCAATCAAAGGTTTCCATTACAGACAAGCGGGTTTCAGAAATAATTGGTTTGGAGGAGAATTGAGGTATCAAAATCAATTTTCTTTAGGATACTATCACAGATTGGATGATGCACATATTATAACCGCCGGCTATATTGGTGAAATATTGAGTGTATTTTATTCTCTCGATATCACGCATTCACAGCTTAGTTCGGCCAATCTTCATTCTCACGAGATTTCAACATCCATCAGGTTTTGGAGTAAAGCACCGCATCCGAACTTTATTAAGTGGTGATTATTTGAGGAGTGTCACAACACCATTCACCGAATAGGTATAACCTGTAGTGTCGGTTGCCTTTAATGTCCATGAGTAAGGACCGGGTATTTTTGAGATCTGTCCGTTAATACTACCATCCCAAAATATGGTTCTGGATTGACTTTCAAATATGAGTTCGTTTTTTGAATATATTTTAAAACTAAATCCGGAATTATCGAAACCACCGTCCAGGACTGGACCGAATTGATCGTTAATATAATCTCCGTCTGGCGAGAAGGAATTTGGTACATAAATTTTACTGACTAATCTGCCATCCAGCTCATGAGAAAAGATGTATGCAGTGGTTAGATCATCTGCTTGCCGACAACCTTCAGATATTAACAAGAGCACAAAAGTGAAAACAATTAATACGGACTTCATATTCGTAAAACCATTGAATGCCGTTTATGTTACAGGATCATGGTCGCAGATGTTGTTTTGTCCAAAAAGTTGAAAAAATGTGGAAAAACAACATTGCATTACCCAAATAGGTTAGTTACATTTGATCTTCGATTTTTTAATCTCTGATTAATTTTCTTTTAACATTAAACCAAGGAGGTAATAACAATGATTTTAAATAAGTACGACGAAAAAATTCTTGAAATTATTTTGAATAGCGGTGAAGTGGATTTGGATACCATCAAAAAGAAATTTTGGGAAGGTTTGTCGGAAGACGAGATTTATCATGTGAACCTTGGGGATAATGTCACAAAATTATATCTGGCAGAATATATCAGAAAATCTGCAAGTTATGGAGGTTATACACTCACCAGAAAAGGTAAAAAGTACCTAACGGACGCTATTGAGGCTTAGAAGTCCCAATCTTGATCTTGGGGCGTGAAATCTTCGAGTTCATCAATCATCTCATCAGCAGACCTCAAGTATCGATCTTCAACTTTTACAAGATAGACAACCTCACCCGTGTCAAGCGTAAAAGCCTTGTTGCACTCACCAGACTTAGGAATGGGAAATAAGTGTGCTTTAAATCCATGTGGATAATGCTTGTTGACCAATTTCTTTAAGTCTTGATCCATCGATCCATAAGACAATACAATCCTTTGTTTAGCATTCATGATGTTGCGTTTTAAGATTTTCACTTAAATATCATGATTCAAAAGCGTGTTGCTGAATATATCAATTATCACTTTTTAACAATTCTACTGTGGATAGCCGAGTAATGTCGGGAATTTTGGATCCAGATTTTCAGCAAAAATCGTTTCAGGATTCAATAAGTTCTCGCAGAACAATGCCATCTCTTTTTCAACAGACTCAATCAATTCTAATGAAATGTCCTGTCTGTAAGTATACAATTTGTGAGAATCTCGTAAAAACAATAAAGCACATGAAAAGTCAGTGGTTTTGAATTTTTGGTATACCAACCAGGCGTAAATGAGGAGTTGTCGCTCCTTGTCTTTGTTTTGATCGCTAAAAGCAAGTTCTGGTCCTTTGTTAGATACCAGGCCCTGGGCACCACTTTTGTAATCGATCACACGCAAAGTACCATTTAAACGATCTATGCGGTCTATTTTTCCTTTGATAAAGACTTCCGTTCCATCATTCAGTGTAATGGGAAAAGTATAGTCATCCTCCAGGCTAATTATCTCGATTTGATCACCTTTTTTCAGTATAGCTCTCTCATGCGATAAAAATGTGTTGAGGTAGTGTCGACAAATGTCAAATGCCAATCTGTTTTTGCCATTTTCTTCAGAGCCCCTGTAAAACACTTTTAAAAACTCGGCTTTTAACAGTTCCTCAATCTGCTCCTCTAATTTATTGTACATATCAACCGTTAGCACTGAAGTTGATTTTTGCTCATAGAATGCCTGCAAAGCATTATGCAATATCGTTCCAAGTGTATTGGCTTGAATTTCCTCTTCCACTTCTTGTTGCTCGTAGAGCCTCAAAACGTTCTTGTGGAAGAAGTCTAAAGGACAATTGAGATAAGTACCAATAGCAGAACTAGACAAACCCTGGCTGAGATAGTTCTTTACCAAATTCAGAATTTCAGGTGTTTTTTGGACGAATTCCTCTGATTTGGTCAGACCAAGATGCAAACTCGATTCATGTTGGGTACTCAAATTTTGGTACTTCAATTGAAGAATATACCTACTCGGTTCGGCATTATCATTACCAGATTTATTGGCATTATAAACCAAGTGGACTTCTTGAGCTGGCCAAAGCAATCTGTAGAAATAATAGGCGTGAATGGCTTCTTTGTTTTTTTTGCCGGGCAGACCAAAATATCGCCTCAAATCATAGGGAATAAAACTCTTGAACAATGCGTCATGAGGCAAAGTGCCTTCGTTGGCGCCAACAAAGATCAATTTTTTGAAATTGAGACTCCTGGTTTCCAACATACCCATAATTTGAAGTCCCGAAAGCGGTTCTCCCACAAAGGATAGCTTGTAGTCATTTAAAAAGAACCGCATTAATAGTTTGTAAGCCTCCAAATCAATAGAAATCTTAGCGCCTTCAATATGCTTTGAAATTTGACATTGAAGCGTGTATTGATGATAACACTGTTCTAATAAAATAGGGGAGGCTTGATGAGACTTAATGTCGAGAAGTATTTGACATATTACCTCAATATATGCCTGAGTGTCTTGAAGATTTTTGCAAGAAAACACCAATTTTTCAATAAACTCAGTATGCACGCCAAGCAATTCACGGAGTCCCTTTTGATTGACGTAAACCATGTTTTTCTCAGACATGGTGCTCACTATAATTCCAGTTTGTAATTGCCTTGAAACACTCGTGAGTTTAAAGGCTGGGTGTTGAAGAATCGCTGATAAATCAGCATGGTAAATAGTCCGATTGCCAGACTTGCAGTGTTTGATGTTGATTTGGAGCAGAAATTGACAAAAATTATGAATAAGAGTTTTGGTGATTGGCAGTTCTGTTGTGATATTTGGCGCTTTGTTCAATTCGGGTAGATTCAGTTGAACCGGTTCCAGCAATTGTTCATCGCACAGTATGATGGCAGAGTCATTGTCTTCATCTGCTTCAAGAAGGGCATTGGCAATACTTGCCTGACTGTAAAAACTTGGAGAGGGATGCACAGTAACCTTGTCGCTTAAGGGAGCATTGAAAGGATCGATAAAACCCTTTCCGAGATTTTTGAGATTTCTGTGCATGAAAAAATTGGCTTCATGAATGGGGTCGTCAATTATGCTGGCATGATAATCCCAGGCACATTGAGCATTGTAATGTTGTTGCATCTTCTTAATGACGAGAGTTTCTGCTTTGGATAAGGCATTCAGGCCAATGAAATAATAGTGCTTTTGGTCATTGATTTTTGCCTCATCAAAGTGGTCATGAGCTTTCCGGTAAATCAACCCTGCCCGTCTTTGATTCATTTTTTCCAAATGCTCGTTCAATCCGAAATAAAGTGGTTTCAGTTGATCCCAAAAACTCAGGTATTTCAGTTGAAGAGGTTTTAATTGGTCATTATCAAAACTCCATTTGTCAAGTTCCCAGCCTTCCAGTTCTCTCACAGATTTAAGATTCATGAAAATTTGATTGGGATCAACCAAATACCGGTCTATGTCATCAAAGTCACTGAGAACGGTCGGCGCCCAATTTAAAAACTCATTAAAGTCATCTGCTTGCTTTACTTGGGAATTGTAGACTGTATATGCCTCAAAAATAAGGTCAACCGGGTCGATTGATTCAAAAGATTGCAGGCCAATCATGAAATCATTAATGCCTTGGATTTCTGGTAGCCACAGACCGGATTCACATAAGTTTTTAAGTGCTTTTTGAAGAAAAATTCCGGATCTTTTACCTGGCATAATCACCACCACATCTTCCAAACAATTTCCATGTTGATTGATGAGGTGTTGAGCGACCTTGTCCAGAAAAGTTTCCATAGTTAAATATAGAATTATGTTTGACTATGAACAAGGTTCTAAACCCCCTTCTTGGAGATTGCTCATAAATAGTTAAAATACTCTCGTTATTGTTGATAAAAATGATCGATTCCATTTAATAAAAGCCTAACTTTACATTTTAATAATCGTGCATGTCTGATTCATTTATTCAGGAAAAGGTAAAGGGCATTTTCTCGGCTTATCTGGAGCAAAATGGTCACCGAAAAACACCCGAGAGATTCGCAATTTTAAGTGAGATTTATGACTACACAGGTCATTTCGACATTGAATCCTTGTATCTGAATATGAAGAACAAGAATTACCGAGTGAGTCGGGCAACCTTGTACAACACAATTGAGCTCTTACTTGCTTGTAATCTTGTTAGGAAGCATCAATTTGGTAAGAATCAGGCTCAGTTTGAAAAATCTCATGGAAACAAGCAACATGATCACGTGATTTGCACGGACACGGGTGAAGTTCTGGAGTTCTGTGACCCCAGGATTCAAACCATTAAATCAACCATAGAGGACGTGTTGGGAGTTAAAGTCTTACACCACTCACTCTATTTTTATGCTGTAAGAGATCCGGAGAAAGCAACAGAAGATAAAAAAGAATGACAGAGTTCAAGTACCATATAGATCAAGTTCCTGAGGCGGGACCCATTGTTAAGATGTCTGGTAGACTCATGGATGAAGAAAGTGCACTTGCTATGTTGGAAACAGTGGAAGAACTTATCGACAACGGCGAGCACAAGTTAACCCTCGATCTTACCAAATTAGAGTACCTCAATAGTAGCGGCTTAAACAGCCTGGTAAATTTGTTGACCAAAGCCAGAAGCAATGGAGGAGATGTTGTGTTGAGTTCTCTGTCAGATAAGGTGAAGAGTTTATTTATCGTAACAAAATTAAATACCGTATTTACAGTGGTCGACTCGCTTGATGAGGCCACAGAATATTTTAAAAATAACTAAGATGAAGGGGGATGTATTACTTGGTTTGCAATGGGGCGACGAGGGAAAAGGAAAAATTGTAGATGTTCTAACGCCAAAGTACGATATTATCGGACGTTTTCAAGGCGGACCTAACGCAGGACATACGCTTGAATTTGATGGAATCAAGCACGTATTGCATACCATTCCTTCCGGAATATTTCATAATGATATTATCAATGTTGTTGGAAATGGCGTGGTGATTGATCCGGTTATTTTTGCAGAAGAGCTGAGAAAGCTGGATGATAGAGGCGTGAGCTACAAGGAAAACCTATTGGTATCTAAAAAGGCCCATTTAATCTTACCTACTCACCGTTTGTTGGATAAAGCTTCAGAACTGTCCAAAGGCAACGCCAAAATTGGATCAACTTTGAAGGGCATTGGACCAACCTATATGGACAAGACTGGAAGAAATGGCTTGCGTGTGGGAGATATTTTTGAAGATAACTTTAAAGACAGATATCAAACATTGGTGGATAAGCACCTCAGTATTTTGAGCCATTATGACATGGAATATGATTTGTCCGAATATGAACCAGCCTGGATGAAGGGCATTGATATTCTCAGACAACTAACAGCCATTGATTCTGAACACTACATTAACGATTCCATGAAAAGTGGTAAGAAGGTTTTGGCAGAAGGAGCTCAGGGAACTCTGCTGGATATCGATTTTGGAACCTATCCTTTCGTGACAAGTAGCAATACAGTTACTGCTGGTACCTGCACCGGTTTAGGTGTGGCTCCGAACAGAATTGGAGAAGTAATAGGGATTTTTAAAGCCTATTGTACCAGAGTAGGAAGTGGTCCGTTTCCAACTGAACTGGAAGATGAAACAGGAGAGTTGTTAAGAAAAAATGGCCATGAATTTGGAGCAACCACAGGACGACCAAGAAGGTGTGGTTGGGTGGATATTCCCGCATTGAAATATGCCATCATGATTAATGGGGTAACTCAATTAGCCATGATGAAGGCAGATGTTTTAAGCTCATTTAAAACCATCAAAGTGTGTACACATTATATCTATAAGGGTGAAAAAATTGATTATTTGCCGTTTAATATAGATGATGACACACTAGGACCTGTGTATCATGAGTTAGAAGGCTGGGATGAAGACCTTACAGGATTATCGGATATCAGTGAATTACCAGAAGCAGTTAACCAATACATTGCCTACTTGGAGGACATTCTTGAAACGCCTATTACCATTGTGTCCGTTGGACCAGATAGAAAGCAGACGCTTGAAAGAAACCTCAGTTTTGCTTAGGCATAAAATTTGTCAACTAAGGCCATGATGCGTGCCTTGATCATATCTGTATTGGTTTGTTTTTGCGGCTTGTCTTCACAGGCCCAGGACAGGGTGCGTGTGTTGAATGCTGACCTTAATTCCTACAAACCCAAAGAAAACAGAGCACGAGTGTTGATGGGAAACGTCAAAATTGAGCATAAAGGTGCGCTCTTGTTTTGTGACACAGCTTTGTTTTACCAGGAGGAGAATTTGGCCAAAGCCTTTGGGCACGTTCAAATCAACCAGGCAGATACCTTGAATGTATATGGAGATACCATTTTCTATGAGGGCAATACAAGGGTCGCAACGGTATTTGGTAATGTGAAGTTGGTAGATGATAATTCCATTTTAAGGTCACCTAGTTTGGTATATAAACTTGATAGCAATGTGGCTTATTACGATAAAGGGGGCTTCATGTACGATAGTGAAACCGGAGATACCTTGGTGTCGGATGTTGGAACCTATTACGGCAATCAAAAGTTGATGGACTTTCGTGGAAATGTCTATTACAGAAGTTCAGATTATTTGATTGAATCTGACCACATGCAGTATGATTCAAAGAATAACAAGGTCATCTTTCAGGGACCAACTACCATTACTTCAGACAATGGGGATGTGATCAAATGCGAAAAAGGGTGGTATGATGTTGAGAATGATGTGTCCAATTTTTCAGGAAACGGCGAGATCATTAATGAAGATCAAAATATCAAAGGAGACAGCATCATCTATGATCGTTTGAAAGGTCAGGGGGAGATTTTTGGAAACATGATTGTTGTTGATACAGCTTCAGATTTTGTAGTGACCGGTGAGTATGGGAAAATCGATCAGAAAACGGGTGATTATCTAATTACAGGAGATCCGGTTTTCCAAAAGTTTGAAGAAGACGATACACTTTGGCTGAAAGCAGATACTTTGTTTGCCCAGTTTGATTCGAGTACCAAGGAAAATACCATTCAAGCCTATTTTAATGTGCGTTTTATCAATTCCAGCATGACTGGGAAATGTGATTCTATGTACTACTCAGAGAAGGATTCTGTGCTAGAGATGTACTCAGATCCCATCGTTTGGAAAGACAGCAGTCAATTGTCTGGTGATACCATCATCATGTCGGTTTACAAAGGCGATATAGACCACATATGGATTCTTGACAAAGCTTTTTTGATTTCCATGGCTGACTCGGTTGGTTTTAATCAGGTTTCAGGCAAAAGAATGAAAGGCTTATTTACTAAAAATGAGCTGAATAGAATGTACGTATATGGTAACGGACAAACAATCTATTATGCCGAAAATGACGAAGATGGCTATCTCGGGATGGATAAAAGTGTGTGTACGGATATTCGCATTGAGATGGAAGATGCGGACATCAAGGAAATTGTTTTCATTAAAAAGCCTGAATCTGTGTTGTATCCTATGGATCAAATAAAAGAAGAAGATCGCTTATTGAAGGGGTTTCAATGGGATTGGGAATTGTCAAAGGCCATTCAGGCTGAGTTTGGTGTAATTGAGACGGATGTCACTCACCGATAATTTGAGCGATTCATCTACTAGTATACAATCGTATCAATTGTAAATTTATCTTGTATCAAGATTTAATTCAATGGATACATTAATCAAGAACGCAGAACGCATCATTTTTGGACTCATCATTGTCGCGATGGTTGTTTTTGGAGCCAGTATTATGGGTTAATTTAGAAAATTAGCCACCCAGGTTGAGGGCACTGGCTTCTTCCATTCAGACTTCAATTGTGCTTTATTGGATACGAGATTGTCGTACAACTCATAGTTTTCAACTGAATCTATGGATTTGATGTCATGCGCCTTAACCAGTTGGATGTCATTGCCATCCGTTACAGCACAGATCAATCGATCAAAGAAATCCACTTTTAAATGGTCTCCAATGGCCTGGATAAATTTTACGGATTTATCAATGGAGCATCCGCTGGCCGAGTAGTGGTTTTCGTTGACCATTACCGCAATATGAAGGTTGTTGAAGACTTCAATAGCTGCTTGAAGGTCGGTACCATGACTGTTCCAGCTTTGAACAAATTTTTCAGACTCTGCACGAATCAATGCAACCTCCTGGTCATTAAGGATTCTGTTGGATTGGTATACCCAAACACGAGCATCATCTGGTAAGTCGTTCCAATTCATTATAGATCGGCTGCGTTTGCGATTAACTCTGCTACATCCATTACCTGAACGTCTGCTTCCTTTTCAAAATTCTTGACACCATCAGTCATCATCGTATTGCAAAAAGGACAGCCCGTCGCTATGATATTCGCTTTTGTTTCCAAGGCATCTTCCGTTCTTTCTACGTTCACTTCTTTATTACCTTTTTCAGCTTCTTTGAACATTTGAGCCCCTCCTGCACCACAGCATAGACCCTTGGTTCTGCAACGCTTCATTTCAACCAACTCGGCGTCAAGTGTCTTCAAAACCTGTCTGGGCGCCTCATAAACATCATTTGCACGTCCAAGGTAGCACGGGTCGTGGAATGTGATCTTTTTCCCTTTGAACTCACCGCCACCTTTAATCTGAAGCTTTCCGGTATTAATCAATTGCTGAACCAATTGTGTATGGTGAATTACCTCAAAGTTTCCGCCTAATTCAGGGTATTCGTTTTTTAAGGTATTGAAGCAATGTGGACAAGCGGTTACAATCTTTTTTATTTCATAGCCATTTAAGACTTGAATGTTCTGCATGGCCATCATTTGAAACAAGAACTCATTCCCGGCTCTTTTGGCGGGATCTCCAGTACATGACTCTTCTGTGCCCAAAACAGCATATTTAATTCCAACATGGTGCAAGATTTTTACCAGTGCTTTGGTGATCTTCTTTGCACGGTCATCAAAACTACCGGCACATCCTACCCAAAACAAAATGTCGGGAGATTCGCCTTTGGCCATGTATTCGGCCATTGTTGGAACTTTAATAGTACTCATAACTTAAGATTCAAATACCTGTATGGTGGTTTCTTTTTCAATTAAATCCGTGAATTTCCCGTCGTAACGAGTCGCCCTCACTAAATGATTGTCTACCCAATGGTAGTTGCCACCTCTTGGTTTGTTCATTAACAGGCCGTGGTATTGAAAGCCATGCTTGTTCAGCCAGGTTTCAGTGACTTCACGGTGTTCTTCGGTTCGAGAGGTGAAAAAAGTAATGATGTGCCCTTCATCATGCCATTTGTTCAGCGTAGCCAATGCATCTGGAAATGGAAGACAGGTCGCCATTCTTTCGGGTTCTTCATTAGGCACATCATCTGTGATGGTTCCATCAATATCTATCAAGTAGTTTTTGATGTCGTCAGGTAAAACAGGGGAAATGGTTCTGTCACCTTCTTTTAAAGGAATTAGATTGTCAGTCATCTTATTCTTCATTTGCCCAGTTAAATCTATCCATAGGAGAGAATTGCCATGGGGCTCCATTGTTTTCAATATTTGTAAACATGGTAGTGAGCTCAGATGGAGATTTTGACTCTTCCATCACCAGATAACGTCTCATTTCCATGATGATGTTGAGAGGGTCTATATTCACCGGACATTCCTGCACACAAGCATTGCATGAGGTACAGGCCCACAATTCCTCTTCGGTAATATAATCTCTTAGCAACGATTTGCCATCGTCGTGATCTTTGCCATGTTTTGCAATATTTTTCCCAAGCTCATCCAGACGATCTCTGGTGTCCATCATGATCTTTCTGGGAGATAATAATTTACCAGTTTGATTGGCAGGACATGCTGAGGTACATCTGCCGCACTCGGTGCAGGTGTATGCGTCCAATAAATTTTTCCAATTGAGGTCGGTCACATCCTTAGCACCAAATCTCTCAGGAGCGGCACCTTCTTCCGCCGGAGCTGGAGTGGCGTAGGGATCAGCGTTAGGATCAAACATCATTTTGACCTCATTGGTCACGCTTTCCATGTTGTTGAATTTACCTTTTGCCTGTAAATTTGAGTAATAGACATTCGGAAAAGCCAACAATACATGAAAATGCTTTGAAATAGGCAGGTAGTTTAGGAAAGCAAATACAGTTCCTATGTGTCCCCACCAGCCAATTCTTTCAATGATGTGCAGGGTGTGTGTGCTCATGCCATCAAATAGCGCAGGTCCTAAAAAGCTGCTAATGGCAAAGCCAAAACCTCCGGAGCCATCTGCATGGCTGGCGCCTCTTCTGTGAAGGACTTCATCGGCACCATTCATCATAAAAATAAAGATGATCAAAATGATTTCTCCGTAGAGAATTAAGTTTCCATCTAATTTAGGCCACCCGGTCATTTCAGATTTATGAAATCTGGGTACTTTCAATAGGTTTCTTCTGTATAAGAAAATAAGTGTGGCTAAGAAAGCCAGAACAGAAAGGACCTCAATTAAGCTAATTACAAATGTGTAAAAACCTCCAAGAGATGGATAGAATATTCTGTGCTCGCCGGTAACGCCATCTATGAAAATCTCAATTAGTTCAATTTGAGTAATTACGAAAGCTGCATAAATAGCAAGGTGAAGCAAAGCCGGAATGGGACGCTGGAACATTTTTTTCTGCCCCAAAGCAACCAAAGCCATGGTTTTTAACCGCTCAGACTTGTTGTCGGAACGATCAACATCCTTTCCCAATCTGATGTTTGAAATAATCTGTTTTAAACTCATTGCAAACATGGCAGATGCGGCCAAAACAAATACAATGAAAAGAATATTCTGTAAGTAATCCATTAATTATTACCGTATATCAAAGTTCTTAATGAGTCCATCTCCTGATCCGTGAATCGTCTGATGTCGCCATTGCTATTATCATCCAATAATTTCTTCAATTCTTTAGTTTGCTTGGAATCTAACTTAACGGGACCTTTAGATCGACTGCCGAACACTGAGAAGTGTAAGTATCTGCTTGGGAAGTTTCTAATGTCATCAACCAAGAGTTTTACGTAGGCATTCGTCTCTAGAATGGCCGAATGCAGACTGTCATTGTAAATTAAGCTTCCCAACGTGCCTTCTCCACTATTGATTTGTGACATGATCAAATTCAATTTGGTAAAGGTTTCCTCTGCTTGTTTTAAAGTCTTTTCTAATTCCACTTTCTTCAGTTCATCACTGAAGGTAGAGGTGTTGTTTAAAGTGTTTGTAATGTTCTCTTCGTTTTCACTCAAGTTGGTCGTGATGGCATTCACATTATTCAGAATGTTGCTGATCTTATGCTTTTCGGAACTTACAAGGGTATCAATCTTAATAGCGGTCTTTTCAAACTGAAGAATCGCTCGTTTAACACCAGCGAAACTTTCTTCCATATCAGAACTAATTGATCCACCGATGAGGGCATTTAAGGTTGTAACCATTGTGTCGATAGTACCAATCAAGCCTTCCGCTTTCAATTTTAATGGAAGTACTTGTTCGCTTACTTGTTCTGTTAAATCTTTCTGTTTTGCAGAGATAAGAACACCTGCCTGAGGTAATTTTTGGGCATTGACATTGGTGTATTCCAACTCAATTTTCATGCCGCCTAAAAGTCCATCGGAACCAAGATTGGCAATGGTATTTTGCTTCATTTCAAACTTGTCGTCCTCAATCAAGATCGTGACTTTAACGCTGTCAGAATTGTCTCCAACCAGATATACGTCTTTTACCTGACCAACCTTGAGACCACGATACATCACAGAGTTTGAAGCAGTTAATCCGCCTACATTTTTATAATAGACGACATACTCTTTATTGGGTTTCGACATGTCAAAACCTTTGAGGTACTGAAATCCAACAAACAAAAGGATGCCTGCAATGATGGTAAAAACGCCTATTTTAAACTCCTTACTAAGTTTCAAATCAACTATTTAATTCGTTTTCCATTCTGAAACGTCACAACGAAAGCAGTATCATAACCACTCGCTCTTACCTTGTTTTTGTGCGCGTTTGCTTGGTCAAAGGTATCAAATTCTCCGGATGTATACTTGTAATATCCGTTACTTTCGTAAACATACAGGTCTTTTAAGCCTTTGAAGTTACTTGGTTCAAGTGCAATTTTCTTCGAAGACATCTGAAACTGCACCTTATAGGTCTTTTTGTTACGGTTGTGAACTGTTGAATTCTCTTTGGAATTGTTGGTAGTTTCAGGTTCTTCAGGTGTTTTATGATCTGGTGTGGTTTCTTTGGGTGCTACTTCCTTTGGATCGGTTCCTTGGACGGTTGAATTGACGTCTTCAACAGATTGTTTGTAGCTTGCAAAAGCTTCATAGATAGAATTAGATAGTTGAGCTTTTCCTTTTTCTGAAGCCAGATACTGCTCTTCTTTTTGGTTAGAGACAAATCCTAACTCAATTAGAATGGCCGGCATAGTCGTTTTATACAAGACCAGAAAACCGGCTTGTTTCACGCCTCTGTCGTAGCGTTTAACTGTATTCTTAAATTCGTGCTGAACTTTCGCTGCCAAACTCAGGCTTTGATCTAAATGAACACTCTGTCTGAGACTCAAACCTATATAGTCATCCGGATTGTTGGGATTGAAATCCTCATATTTAGTTTCATGGTCTTCTTCCATCAAAATTGAGGCATTTTCCCGCTTGGCAACTTCCAGGGCGGCAGCGGATTTGTGCAAGCCCAGTACCCAGGTTTCTGAACCATAAGCGGAGCGGTTGGTCGCAGCGTTGGCATGAA
>JAUILH010000079.1 GCA_030433115.1 Bacteroidia bacterium
ACACTAGGACTCATAGTACTTGACAAGTAGATACTTTTAATGTACTGTCCTTTTGCCGCTGTAGGCTTCATTTTCACCAAAGTTTGGATCAATTCTGAAGCGTTGTCAGCTATTTTATCTGCGTCAAATGATGCTTTAGCTACTGAAGCGTGAACGATTCCAAACTTATCTACTTTGAAGTCGATTTTACCAGCTTTTACATCAGTTACAGCTTTTCCGATATCCATAGTAACGGTACCAGACTTGGGGTTAGGCATCAAACCTCTTGGTCCTAACACACGACCTAAAGCACCAACTTTCCCCATTACTGAAGGCATGGTGATGATCACGTCAACGTCAGTCCAACCACCTTTAATCTTATCTACGTACTCATCTAACCCAACGTAATCAGCACCCGCTTCTTTGGCTTCTGCTTCTTTGTCGGCAGTACACAATACCAATACTTTGATATCCTTACCAGTTCCATGAGGAAGAGACACAGTACCTCTCACCATTTGGTTGGCTTTTCTAGGATCCACTCCTAAACGCACGCTGATATCAACAGATGCATCAAATTTAGTTGTAGAAATCTTCTTTATAATTTCTGTGGCCTCTGCCAGGTTATACTCTTTCTCCTGATCGTAAGCAGCCAAAGCTTCTTTTCTTTTCTTTGATAATTTCATAATACAAAAGATTTACGCTTCAGGGAAGTCCCCTTTAACAGTTACACCCATACTTCTAGCTGTACCAGCTACCATTCTCATACCTGACTCTACAGTAAAGCAGTTTAAATCGGGCATTTTGTCCTCAGCGATAGCTCTCACCTGATCCCAGGTCATGCTAGCCACTTTGTCTCTGTTAGGTTCAGAAGATCCTTTCTTTTTCTTAGTAGCTTCTAAGATTTGAACTGGAACTGGTGGGGTCTTGATTATGAAATCGAAAGACTTGTCTTTGTATACCGTAATTACTACCGGTAATACTTTTCCTGCCTTATCCTGGGTTCTTCCGTTAAATTGCTTACAGAATTCCATGATATTTACACCTTTAGCACCTAATGCAGGTCCTACGGGCGGTGAAGGGTTGGCAGCTCCTCCTCGAATTTGTAGCTTAATTAAGCCATCTACTTCTTTTGCCATTATTTAAAAATTGTGTGGTCAAACATTCTGAATTAACAGAACTCCCACTGTTCATATTTAAAAGTCTTTTTGTTACGACTCTTCGTTACGACTCTTTTTCTACTTGCATATAACTTAATTCCAATGGTGTTTTTCTTCCGAAAATTTTAACCATTACTTTAAGTTTCTTTTTCTCTTCATTGATTTCCTCAATGATACCAGTAAAGTTGTTGAAAGGTCCATCGATCACTTTGATGGATTCTCCAACAATGTAAGGGATATTCATTTCCTCATCACTTTCAGCCAATTCATCGACTTTACCGAGGATACGATTCACCTCACTTTGTCTCAATGGAACAGGGTCTCCCCCCTTTTCAGCTCCCAAGAAACCAATTACATTGTTCACTCCTTTAATAGTATGCTCAACTTCACCTACCAAAGCAGCTTCAATCAGAACATATCCTGGAAAGAAGCTTCTTTCTTTAGACACTTTCTTACCATTTCTGATTTGGTATACTTTCTCAGTAGGGATCAAAATTTGGGTCACGTAATCAGACATCCCGATTCGACCAATTTCTAAATCGATGAGGTCTTTAACCTTCTTCTCTTTCCCACTGATAGCCCTTACGACATACCATTTTCTATCAATATCTGCCATTTCTTCTCTTAACTACGACTTAAAACATGTGATAAAAGTATCCCAGAATCCCTCTCCATAATGGAGGATCGCCTGGTGTTCCCAGGTTGATTCCGAAAACATAATCCATTACAAACACCACTAAGGCGATGATAACAGATGCTACCAAAACAATGATGGCGCTGGTTTGCAATTCTTCCCATGTTGGCCAAGACACCTTGTTTACCAACTCATCAACTGCATCTTCTATGTATGTCCTAAATTTTGACATGTTTCTTTCGTTTTACTTGCACGGGCGGTAAGATTCGAACTCACGACCTTTGGTTTTGGAGACCACTGCTCTACCAACTGAGCTACGCCCGTATCCTGATAAAGCTCTCACCTCATCTACTACCTCTAATATTTCAATTCCTTTTTTGATCAAAACATCACGGGAAGGAAACCCTTTTTATATTACAAGTAAAAGGATTCCCGCAGAAGCAGGAGTCCTTTCACTATTAAACTATATCAAAGAGATTACTCAATAATCTCAGTTACCTGACCAGCTCCAACTGTTCTACCACCTTCTCTGATCGCAAATCTAAGACCTTTGTCCATTGCAACAGGAGTAATTAGTTTTACAGTAATGGTTACGTTATCACCTGGCATTACCATTTCTCTACCAGCTTCCAATTCGATCTCACCAGTTACATCCAAAGTTCTCAAGTAGAACTGAGGTCTGTACTTGTTGTGGAATGGCGTGTGACGACCACCTTCTTCTTTCTTAAGGATATATACCTCAGCCTTGAAAGTTTTGTGTGGTGTAATTGAACCAGGCTTAGCGATTACCATACCTCTTTTGATGTCGGTTTTTTCAATACCTCTCAAAAGAAGACCTACGTTCTCACCAGCTCTACCTTCGTCCAAAATCTTTCTAAACATCTCAACACCAGTAACCGTAGACTTCATGTGCTCCTCCTGAAGACCAACGATATCTACTTCATCACCAGTATTAACAATACCAGTTTCGATTGCTCCTGTAGCAACAGTACCACGACCAGTAATAGAGAATACATCTTCAACAGACATCAAGAATGGCTTTTCCGTATCTCTTTCTGGAGTTTCGATCCATGTATCAACAGTGCTCATCAATTCCATAATAGAATCAACCCACTTCTGATCTCCGTTCAATCCACCAAGTGCAGAACCTTTGATGATCGGCGTATCGTTGTATCCGTAAGAATCTAACAAATCAGACAATTCCATTTCAACAAGCTCTAAAAGCTCTTCATCGTCTACCATATCCACTTTATTCATGAATACAACGATTCTAGGAACGTTTACCTGACGAGATAATAAGATATGCTCTCTTGTTTGAGGCATAGGACCATCAGTTGCAGCACATACTAAGATAGCACCATCCATCTGAGCAGCACCAGTTACCATGTTCTTTACGTAATCGGCGTGACCAGGACAGTCAACGTGAGCGTAGTGACGGTTTTCAGTTTCATATTCAATGTGAGATGTATTGATCGTGATCCCTCTCTCCTTCTCTTCAGGAGCGTTATCAATCATATCAAAATCTCTTTTTTCAGCAAGACCAGCGTTCGCTAATACAGTTGAAATAGCAGCAGTCAATGTAGTCTTACCGTGATCTACGTGTCCAATCGTACCAATGTTTACGTGCGGCTTGGATCGTTCGAAATTCTCTTTTGCCATTTTTGTCAGGTATTTGTTAGTTTATATTATATACTTATTTAATAAAAATGCTTTGCTTAATCAACTTCACTCCTGGTAACCACCAGGCCTCCCTGTTACTTGAGCCTTTGACGGGAATTGAACCCGTGACCTCTTCCTTACCAAGGAAACGCTCTACCCCTGAGCTACAAAGGCACAAAAAACTGTAAAAGAGCGGGAGACGAGATTCGAACTCGCGACATTCAGCTTGGAAGGCTGACGCTCTACCAACTGAGCTACTCCCGCTTTTAATTTTTTCTGTTTGCTTTCAACTAGTGGGGAGAGCAGGATTCGAACCTGCGAAGGTAAAAACCAACAGATTTACAGTCTGTCCTCGTTGGCCGCTTGAGTATCTCCCCATCCTTTTGAGCCATTGAACGGACTCGAACCGCCGACCGGCTGATTACAAATCAGCTGCTCTACCAACTGAGCTACAATGGCAAACTACAGTTTTTCAATTAGTTATCTACTTGAAAAAAGCAGACCCCTTCGTTAAGGGTTTGCAAATGTATAAAAGATTTGAATTACCACAAAAAAAATCAAAAAAATAATTTGCGTTTTTTTTGACTTTTTTTTCATCTACTTGTTGGCAGATTCGTCATTCTTTTAAGCGCCCGCAAATATAGGGAAATAAAAAAGACCCAACAATTAAGTTGAGCCTTTAAAAAATTTAATAATTGATGCTTAAGCCCGCATCTTTGCTTTATACTTTTTTACCTGACGCTTGAGCGCTCCTACGGCTAAATCTGTAGCCTCTTCAAAAGATTTACACTGCTTCTTAGCAAACAACTCTTTGCCTGGCATTGCCAATCTAATTTCGGTTACTTTATTATCCATATCACTGGACTTATCCAATCTTAAAAAAACTTCTCCGACTACAATATTATCGAAGAACTGATTTAATTTTCCCAACTTCCCTTCTATAAACTTGATTAATTTGACGTCTGCGTCAAAGTGAATTGAATGAACCTTTACATTCATGATGACCTCCTTGTTTTTTTAGGCGCCTCTCGGATGAGCTCTTTGGTGCACCTGTTTAAGTTTAGTAATTGTGTTATGGGTGTAAACTTGTGTGGCAGCCAGATTCGCATGACCTAAAATTTCCTTTATTGCATCCAAACTAGCTCCATTGTTGAGCATATGTGTTGCAAAGGTATGTCTGAGTACATGCGGACTTCTTTTAGTCACACTCGTTACCCTACCAAGATAATTATTTACTGTACGATAAACAAGTTTTTGGTAGAGTTTTTCACCCTTGTTGGTCAGAATAAAATTCTCCCTGTTTTTCCAACCTTGTTCTGTTTTAAAAACGTTGTAGCGGTCAATTTGTTGTTTCAAAGAATTGGAAATTGGGACCAGCCTTTGTTTGTTTCGTTTTCCGGTCAGTAAAATGGCGTCTTGCTTAATATCTTGTGGACGAATGCCAATCAACTCTGACAAGCGCATGCCTGTTTGATAAAAGAGCTCTATAATTAATCGATCTCGTTGTCCGGGAAAATCGTCTGAAAAAATGTCTTCATGATTGACATTCATCTGATCCATGGCTGAATGTTCAACGAAAGTAGGCAGACTTGTTTTCATCTTTGGAGCCACAACTTTTAACATGGGGTTGTCTTGCCGCACACCTTGTTTCATTAGAAACTTGAAGTAGGTTCTTAAGCTCGCTAATTTTCTATTCACTGATCTATTGGATACACCTCCCTCAATCATATCTACCATCCAGGATCTGATGATTGAGTGATCAACAGCCTCTATTTTAATATCACAAGATTCTGCGAAAGCATGAAACTGAGACAGATCTTTCGTATATGCTGTTATGGTATGGTGCGAATAGCGTTTTTCGAATTTGAGGTAGTCTATGAACTTTTCAAGCATAAAAAAAAGGGATCAATTATGATCCCTTTACGTATTTTGATGAGAAAGGTTTAATCTTCCTGTTCTCTTAATTTCTGAACATACTCAGCTTTGATGATCTCTTGTCTTCTTAAGACAGATTTCTTAGTAAACTGCTGACGAGCTCTTAGTTCTTTGATAACGCCTGTTCTTTCGAACTTCTTCTTATACTTTTTAAGCGCTCTTTCTATATTTTCTCCTTCTTTAATTGGTACTATTAACATAATAAATCACCTCCTTTAAATTCATTTTGGGATTGCAAATGTAGTCAATTCACAATCTTTACAAAACTATTTTAAAATATTTCTTGCAATGACCAATTTTTGGATTTCAGAAGTTCCTTCTCCGATGGTACACAATTTAGAGTCACGGTAGTACTTTTCTGCAGGGAATTCCTTGGTATAACCGTATCCTCCAAAAATCTGGACAGCTTCCGTGGCGCATCTCACAGACACTTCTGACGCATAGTATTTTGCCATGGCAGATTCTGTTGTCATTGGCACACCTTTGTTCTTCATGTCTGCCGCTTGATACAACAACAGTTCTGCCGCTTCAATTTCTGTAGCCATATCGGCCAATTTGAAAGCAATTCCCTGAAAATGGGCAATTGGTTTTCCAAACTGTTCTCTTTCTTTAGCGTATTTCAAAGCGCTTTCATAGGCTCCTTTAGCAATGCCCAGTGCCAAAGCTCCGATAGAAATTCTTCCACCGTCCAATACTTTCATCGCTTGAATAAAGCCTTCTCCAACTTCTCCAAGCACATTATCTTTATGTACTCTGCAATTATCAAAAATCAATTCAGTGGTTTCTGATGCGCGCATTCCTAGTTTATCCTCCTTTTTGCCATGCGTGAATCCAGGTGTCCCTTTTTCAATGGCGAAAGCCGTCATTCCATGAGAATCTCCTTTCTCTCCAGTCCTCACAATAACCACAGCTATATTTGAAGACTTGCCATGTGTGATGAAGTTTTTAGATCCGTTGATCACCCAATGGTCTCCATCCTGAACCGCAGTAGTCATCATACCTCCGGCATCTGATCCGGTATTCGTTTCGGTCAATCCCCATGCGCCAATCCATTCAGCAGATGCCAGTTTTGGTAGCCACTTTTTCTTTTGCTCCTCACTTCCGTGATAATAAATATGTCCGGTACATAATGAATTATGGGCTGCTACAGATAAGCCGATTGAGCCACACACTTTCGCCACTTCTTCAATGACAGTGATGTACTCAAAATATCCAAATCCGGATCCACCATACTCTTCAGGAACGAATACGCCCATCAAGCCAAGCTCTCCTAGTTTTTTAAATACTTCTACAGGAAATTCCTGGCTTTCATCCCACTCCATCATTTTGGGACGAATTTCTTTTTCAGCAAAATCACGCACCATTTGCGCAATCATATGCTGATTCTCATTTTTTGCGAAATCCATTAATATAAGATTGTAAAATTTAGTTGTTTCAGATCGATTGCTAATTTATAAATAATTCAATTGCAAGCATCCAAAAGTGTACAGGATTTTCGTAAAGACAGCTTTAGTAGTTTACCAGACTTAAAATTTCATTTGAATATGGTAAAAGCTTTTCCTTGCCATTTAAAAATTCTAGTTCAACTAAAAAGGAAAAACCTGCTACTTTGCCGCTGGCTTGTTTGATCAATTCAGCGGCCGCTACCGCAGTACCTCCAGTAGCCAACAGATCATCATGAATCAAAACATTTGACCCTGGCGAAACTGCATCTGTATGCATCTCAATCTCGGCAGAACCATATTCGAGGTCATACTTATAAGAAATCGTTTTATAAGGCAATTTCCCTTTTTTTCTAATCAGGATAAATGGCACCCCCATTTTCATGGCAACCGGAAGTCCAAACAAAAAACCTCTACTTTCAACCCCTGCAATAGCTTCTACGCCCCTGTTTTTATAATCTTCTGCCAAACGGTCACAAATATCTGAGCAAAGTTGAGGATCTTGCATGATTGGGGTAATGTCTTTAAAGACAATTCCTGGTTTTGGAAAGTCAATGACGTCTCTGATGGCGTTTTCAATTCTGGATTCCAGACTCATTATTTGAATATTAAATATGGTTTCAATTTGACAGCTGTTTCTTCATCCAACTGCAATTTATTCTGAAAATCTTCCCAATCCTTAAATGGGTGTTTTCTTTTATGGTAGACAATTTTATTGGCGAAATCCCAGGTTTTGATATACGGATGTTTCTTTAGCTGGGAAGCATATGCTTTGTTAACATCAACAAATTCCCAAATTTCTGCACTTGATTTGATCTGTGTGGCTATCGCTTCATAATTGTCCTCATCAATGCCGTAGACTTCTTTTAATTGTTCTATGCTGTAAAAACCTCCCAGCATATTTCTGTATTTGATGATTCTTGCTGATAACTTATCTCCAATGCCATGAACGGTTTTAAGCTCTTCCTCAGAAGCCATAGAGATATCAACAAGTGTATTTTTTTTGTGAAACTTTGGTTCTGAGACATCAAGCGAATCGACACTGAGTGTGTTTTGATAGTCATTAAATTCTGTCTTTTTTGGAAAAACAATGTAGGATTTGAGTGTCCGAAAATGTTGATCACTTACTACATACATCTTCTTAAAATCCTCTGCTTTTCGGAATTGACCGCCTTTATTTCTGTAATTTAAAATAGATTGCGCCTGTTTTTCTGAAAAGCCAAGTTTTTGAAGTCCAGCCAGATCAATTGTGTTGGGATCAAACTCAAAGGGAACAAACGTTTTCTTTTTACGCTTTTTATGATTTTCCGATTTAGAGTAAGAAGGTGCATATCCAGAGGACTTCTTATAGTTGTCCTTATCATACGCTGCATTTTCAACTATGGAAGGGTCATAATTCTTCTCGAATTGGGACTTTAAGTTTTGATAAACTTCAGGTTGATGCTCTGGTTTAGGAACAAATTGTTTACTGAAGAAGACATAAAACGTCAACAACAGTATAATCGTCATGAGAACGATGAATCCATTTCGTTCACCTTTAGAGAAATATGCGAAATCTCTAAAGAAATTCATTACTTATACTTTTTGATAGCGCCTGATTTGATTCGTGCAAAGTAATCTTTCATATCTGCCTTGACTTCCGGAGCCAGCAAAATCATCCCCAAAATATTCGGGAAAGCCATTCCTAAGACCATCATATCACTGAAATCAAGGACTGCTCCCAAGCTAATTGAAGCGCCAAGTATAACAAACAGAAGGAAGACCACTTTATAAGTCACATCCATTGCTTTGGTTCTTCCAAATAGGTATGTCCAGGCTTTTAATCCGTAGTATGACCAGGAGATCATTGTAGAAAAAGCAAATAACATGATGGCGATGGTCAACACATATTTGAACCAGACAAACTGTTCACTAAATGCGGCTGAGGTGAGATTAGCTCCACTTAATCCCTGAGTATCTTCAGCATATCCGGTAAAAATTAATACCAAAGCAGTCATGGTACACACCACAACCGTATCAATAAATGGCTCAAGCAAGGCCACAATTCCTTCGGAAACAGGTTCGTCAGTCTTTGCTGCAGAATGTGCAATTGATGCAGACCCTACACCGGCCTCATTCGAAAATGCCGCTCTTTGGAAACCAATGATCAATACCCCTAAAATTCCTCCCTTCAAGGCATCTGCATTAAATGCACCATTAAAAATGGCACTGAAAGCCTCTCCAATATTCCCAATATTCATAAAGATGATGATCAAGGCGAATAAGACATAAACGCCTACCATTAAAGGTACAATCTTATCAGTTACTTTGGCGATTTTCTTGATCCCTCCGATTATGACAAAACCAACTAAAATTGCCAGAACAACTCCAAACCAAAAACCTCCGCCCTCAAGTCCAGCTACGTCTTTAAATTGAGCGAATGCTTGATTGGCCTGGAACATATTACCACCCCCAAAAGAACCTCCGATACACAGCACAGCAAAGATTCCAGCAAGTACTTTTCCGAGTCCTTTCATATTTCGTTTAGCCAAACCTTTGCTCAAGTAGTACATTGGTCCACCGTGCACCTCTCCGTCATCCTCATCAATTTCTCTGTATTTCACACCCAAAGTACACTCAACAAACTTACTGGACATTCCTAGCAAACCTGCCAAGATCATCCAAAAAGTTGCTCCCGGACCTCCAGCAGCAATGGCGATAGCAACACTGGCAATATTCCCCAGTCCCACAGTACCAGACAACGCTGTAGTGAGGGCCTGAAAATGCGACACTTCACCAGCCTCTTTATGGTTTGGGTCATCATATTTCCCTTGTACCAATTCAATGGCATGTTTCGCACCTCTAAAATTGACAAAACGCATGTAAATTGTAAAGAATACAGCTCCAATAACTAACCAAACCACTACTAAAGGAATTCCCACTCCTTTGTCTTCACCATTCGCCTCTGTTGCGGGTTGAGGCTCATCATATTTCATTGTGGCAACTTCAACACCCGATATCACAGCTTTACCTTCAGAATTAACATATTTCAAGGTGTCTCCAGGTTGTAGTTTTGATTCAACTTTTCCATTACCCGGAGCGTAAATATGGAGGGGCGCTCCATTTGTTTGAAAGAGCGCAATTGGATCTCCTTTTTTTGGTTCTTTAGTCAACCATTTATCAAGTACAATCAAAGAGTAATTGTCATTGTCGTCAAATGGAGAATTGATAACTTCTTCGTCAATATATATGGTTGGATCATACATCCCCATTGCTGCGAACGGATCCCAAAACACACCACCTGCTACCAAATCAACTGTTGGTTTGGCTGAAGAATTAATCTTCTCCTGAGTAGTTTCGGCTTCTAATTCGTACTCAAATTCTTTTTTGTCACCTTGCGCATCATGAACCGTTACCTTATAGGTTTTTCCTTCTGTCAATCCAGTTGCTGTAGTTTGGTAATAATTGACACTTTTCGCAGACCACACGTACTTATATGGTGCCTGACCTCCGGTGACGGTGATTGTTATGGATCCATCATTGATGTCATCCGAGCCGTGATCAGATTTGAACTCTGCTTTCATTTGTGCGGAAAGCAGGGTGGTAGAACAAATAAGAATAAGGGATAATAGTTGCTTGATCATAATATCTTTTTCACGGGTTCACACAAAAATAACAATTTAAGACACTTTTTCGGGATACATGGCTTTTAAGGCTTCCTGCAAGGTGTGGGGCGCATAATTCAACTCATTTTTTGACTTGGAAATGTCGAACCCTGTCCTTGGAGGTCTGGGAGCCGGTCTATCCAACACTTCACTCGTTATGGGACTTATGAGTTTAGGGTCGGCACCAATCATTTCAGCTATTTTCACCACCATATCATACATTGAGAAAAACTCTGGTCCGGACAAATGAAAAATACCGGTAGCATCTTTCTCAGCGATTAAACAACAACCCTCCGCCAGATCAGGTGCCCAGGTAGGAGATCTGAATTGATCGTTAACAATATTCAGTTCTTTTCCGAGAGAAAGTGAGTCGACTGCCCAGGAAACAATGTTACCTCTACTTAGGTTTTCACCCAATCCATAAACAATGATGGTTCTGGCAATGGCCCAATTACTGTCCTTACTTTTTTGCAATAGTTTTTCTGAAGCCCACTTAGAACGTGCATAATGACTCAATGGATTTGGCGCGTCCGTTTCTTTGTAAGGTCCATTCAATCCGTCGAATACAAAGTCTGTAGACAATTGAATGAACTTACAATTCGGAGATTTAAATGTCATGAAATGAGAAACCGCCTCTACATTTATTTGCCAGCACTTGTCCTTTTCTTCCTCACAGGCATCCACATTGGTCATAGCTGCCGTATTGATCACCACTGATGGGCGATGGGCATGCAATACTTCCTGAACAGCATTGCTATCTGTAATATCAAGTGAAGTATATTTATCTTCCGTTAAATGAGGATTTCTATTAGATCCGAATGAACTCGCCACAAAATCAATGCCTCTTTGTTGGCACTGTGTAACGAGTGTTTGTCCTAAAAGGCCATTGCTTCCTGTGATAAGGATTTTCATATTATTTAACGCCTAGTACCTGATTTAGCACCTCAATTTGTTCTGGTGCGCCTAACACAAATAGTTTAGAATGAGGAATGATGTGTGTCTCAGGCGATGGATTGATGACATATTCACCTGCAGGAGTTTTAAATCCGATTATCGTACACCCAGTTAACTGATAGGCATTCAACTCGGCAATGCTTTTATTCTTCAAGTCGTCTGGCAATTCGCTAAAGGCAATTGATTCCAGGTTCACTTGAGCACTTCCCTGAATAGAGATGTGATCCAAAAATTCTATGACATCAGGTGTTGCTACCAGAGAAGCCATGTGTGCACCTCCCAGAGAATCTGGCATGATCACGTTGTCGGCGCCTGCAATCTTAAGTTTTTTAACAGAAGTAGATTTAGAGGCTCTGGAAATAATTTTAAGTGTCGGATTGATCTCTCTTGCCGTGAGCACTACGAACAGGTTATCCGAATCAGATGGTAAAGTCGTGATCAACGCTTTTGCTCTTTTAATGCCGGCTTTGATCAATATTTCATCTTGAGTGGCATCACCGCTAAGAAAAAGTTTGTCTTTATTTGAAAAGTCTGTGATGATTTCTTCATCATTTTCCAGAATAATGAACGAGTCGCGGTGCGCGTCCAATTGAGCCACTGCTTGTTTTCCAACACGCCCATAACCACAAATAATTACATGATTTTGAAGTTTATCCGCTTCTTTCACCGTTTTATATTCTTTAAAATATGACCTGTACTCTCCTCCAACCAGATAACTTGTGATGGCGGAGACAGCATAAGCAAATGTACCAAAACTTGTGATGATAAGGAAGGATGTGAATAACTGTCCGTTCGGTGACAATTCATTCACTTCATTAAAACCCACAGTTGAGATGGTAATAATGGTCATGAAAAAGGAGTCGAGCAATGACCAGCCTTCTACCACCATAAAGCCAATTGTGCCACCACAAATGATGAGCATAAGAATGAGGAAGGCGTAGATGACCTTCGAAAATAGTCTAAAATTTAAGAGCATTCCTCCTTTCATATATCCCAAACACTTGGTCTTTTTCTTCTGATTTTGAAGAACTTTTTATGTTCCAGAACAAAAGCCATGATCAAATAGATAAATAGGACCGATCCGAAGGTAATGAAAGACAAGTAAATGAAGAACACTCTAATTTTATGCACCTTCAAGCCTAATTTTCTCCCCCACCATGCGCATACACCGTAAGCCTTCTTTTCAAAAATACTTAAAATCCTATTTTTCATGACGCCATGAGCAGTTTCGTTCCGATGGCACAAGATACGCATTTTTTACGGCTACAATTCTCATTTTTCAGTTGAATGAGTGCTTGAGAATCGGCTGCATTTCTAGCATGAATCCCCAACTCGCGCCAGGAACGGATAATCCCATTTTTTTCCGGAGGGATCTCATACAAAAGCTTCAAAGCCAGTTCTGACAAGTCTTCTCTAGTGTGGACTCTTCCATAATGAAACACGAAAGGTGCAATAGAGTTGATGATCAAAGTGTCTATTGAAGAGACGCCTATCGTTGCAGAACGTGATGGAATTCCTTTATCAAAACTGCTATGATTTTGCCAGTAGGCATGTGGCGGGTGGTCATTAAAAATACTTTTTAATTCATCATAGTCTTTGCATTCGAGGACCTGTCGGAACAGTTTGGGCACTCTACAGAGAATCGCAGCCAATTGCGCAATTCTCAGCACTGGAAAATTATTAGGCCTCATGCGCGACATTTTCCAGACAGATTTTGACAGTGGCTGAAGTTGATGCTTGTTTTTTAAGTGTTGAAATTCTTTCTTCAACATGTCTGGATAATCGTCTTCAAACTCCTCTTCCAAAAAACCTGCCTGTCCAAATAACAGTGCTTCCAACTGAAACTGATTGTGTCTGGTACTTTCTACCAAGCGAAATGGGAGGGTACTCGAGAGGATGGAAAATGGCAGTCCATTCACTCTGAAACCAAATCCACGACAAAGTATGTTATATAAAACATACTCCCAGTTGTTATTTGACTGCACACAAACTTGTTCAATCTCTGCTGTTTTCCTTTCCAGACGTTGAATGAGATTCCGATTAAGGGTTTGCTGAACTACAATATCTTCAATGGTTACCAGTTCATTTTGGCAGGCTACCTGGTGTTTCGATCGGCAGAGTTTCTCCCATGCATGGATGGATTGAGGATCAATGCGGTTTTTGAGTTCAATAGTCGGCACTTTTCTTCCAGACTCATCGAATATTGATTGATCGTTTTCATAGACCACATGCAAGATCACATTGTTGTAGGCCGAATCATGTTGATGGCCGTGTGCATTCCAGTCGCTCGCTATTGTGTGAATTTCAATATTTCCAACCCATTCAATGTCACCAATAAACACCCTGCCTGAACTAAAATCGGGACCACTATCCGTATTCAGAATCCCTTGATTCAGAATTCCAACAGGTTCCCCATCATCTGTTTTGATATCGCTGGCATCAAAACGCATGAATTGCCAAACGAACTGTATAAAATCTTCATTCATACGGCAAAGGAAGTGCCGGAGGACGTAAGTTATTTATGGTGTGATGATTTTATACAATTGGAGTTATCCGAAAATCGACTGACATAATTCAAAATATTACCTCTCCTATCAGTTCGGATTCAGCAATGAATCTAGCCAAAGATATGATCAAAGAAATAAATAACATGGTGGACACCATGAATACACTTTTAAATAAGCATTAAATAATCCCTTTATTCTCAAGTGCAGCGGCCATCTGCTCCTGCAACTCCTTAGCCGCTTCTTCTGCCGCCCGCGCACAATTCTCATCATTTCCAGCATAGATAACACCTCTGGAAGAATTAACCAGCAGTCCGCAATCATCATTCATGCCATATTTTGCCACCGCTTCCACAGTTCCGCCCTGCGCACCAACTCCAGGTACCAGGAAGAAATGGTCGGGCACCAATTTTCGTATGTCCGCCAGCATCTCTGGTCGTGTAGCTCCCACCACATACATCATATTCTCAGGTGTTCCCCATTGAGATGATTTAAGCACCACTTTTTCCCAGACTTGTTTCTTTTCATGATCTAATTTGAGGAACTGAAAATCCAAAGCGCCTTCGTTGGAGGTCATAGCCAACAAAATCACCCATCTGTTTTCAAACTCAAAAAAAGGTAAAACAGAATCGTGTCCCATATAGGGAGCCACAGTCACCGCATCACAATTCATGGTTTCAAAAAAGCTTTGTGCATAGTATTTAGAGGTATTGCCTATGTCACCCCGTTTAGCATCTGCAATCACAAACTGATCTTTGGGAATGTAGTCAATGGTTTTCTGCAGTGCTTCCCAGCCTTTTATGCCATGACATTCATAAAATGCCAAATTAGGTTTGTATGCGACACAGTAATCCTTGGTAGCATTAATAATGTCCTTGTTGAATTCAAAAATAGGATCATCTGACTTCAGGTAATGTGCTGGAATTTTGGTTAAATCCGTATCCAGTCCTACACACAAAAAGGACTTCTTGGCTTTAATTTGAGCAATGAGCTGCTTCCTCGACAATCCGTTATACATTACTTCCTTCTTTAAGTTTTTCAGCATTTTCTGCCATCTTCAGGGCATCTATCATCTCATGAATATCTCCATTTAAGAAATTCGACAAGTTATACATGGTCTTGTTGATTCTGTGATCAGTGATTCTTCCTTGAGGATAGTTATAGGTTCTAATTTTTGCAGAACGGTCACCGGTAGACACCAATGATTTTCGGTGGGCAGCACGTTCTTCATTTTTCTTGTCCAACTCAGCCTGGTATAATCTGGACCTCAAAACCTGCAATGCCTTTTCGTAGTTTTTATGTTGAGAACGGCCATCCTGACATTCAACCACTGTATTGGTAGGCAAGTGGGTAAGACGAACGGCAGATTCTGTCTTGTTGACGTGCTGTCCACCAGCTCCAGATGCCCTGTAGGTATCCTTTTTTACGTCTGTTAAATTGAGTTCAAAATCTACTTCTTCGGCTTCAGGCAGAATCGCCACTGTAATCGCAGATGTATGCACGCGTCCTTGAGATTCCGTTTCAGGCACTCGCTGAACCCTGTGCACACCCGATTCGAATTTTAAATTACCATAGATGGATTCTCCGGATACGTTCATGACAATTTCGCGATAACCCTTTGTGGTACCTGGTGTGGAGTTGACAATTTCATATGACCAGCCCTTATCCTTAAAGAACATGGTATACATTCGGAACATGTCTTCTACAAAAATACATGATTCATCTCCACCGGTTCCGGCACGCCATTCAACCATCGCATTCTTATTGTCTTCCGGGTCTTTTGGAATGAGCAGCATTTTGATCTCCTCATCCATGGCTTCTTTTTTGGGCAGAAGTTCATCTAGCTCCTCCTTTGCCATTTCTTTCATTTCAGGATCATCTTCACTTTCAATGATCTCTTTGGATGTTTCAATATTTGAGATGAGATTACTGTATGTTTTGTAGGCTTCTACTATTTCACCGAGTTCTTTGTACTCGCGATTCAACTTCACATAGCGGTCCATATCAGCAATAACGCTTGGATCAACGATCAGCTGACTCACCTCATCATAGCGCATACTAATAGCCTCTAGTTTATTCAATAAATCTTCCATTAGGCTTCTTTGTATTGAAATTCTCCAAATTCACTTTTAATCACCAACTCATGATCTCCGGCTTCAACTCTACCAACAATTTGGGCATCCACATTAAAGGACTCACTGATATTGATAATGTCCTGAGCGATTTCCTCAGGCACATACAACTCCATTCTATGTCCCATATTAAATACTTTGTACATTTCCTGCCAATCTGTTCCAGACTCTTCTTGAATCATTTTGAATAAAGGAGGAGTGGAAAACAAATTATCCTTGATGATTCTATGCTCTTTTAGGAAATGTAAGATTTTCGTTTGAGCACCACCACTGCAATGCACCATTCCATGAATTTGGGAACGGTGATTTTCCAAAATCTTCTTAATGATGGGTGCATAGGTTCTAGTTGGAGACAAGACCAATTTTCCAGCATCAAGTGGCACGGAATCTACTTCATCGGTCAATTGTTTTGAACCTGAATAGACTAGATCAGATGGTACCGAAGGATCGAAACTTTCAGGGAATTTATTTGCCAAGTACTTTGAGAATACATCATGACGGGCAGAGGTTAGGCCATTGCTTCCCATTCCTCCATTGTATTCTTTTTCGTAAGATGCCTGTCCGAATGAGGCCAACCCAACAATCACATCACCCGGGCGAATATTGTGATTAGAAATCACGTCATCTCTGCGCATTCTGCAAGTCACAGTAGAATCGACAATGATGGTTCTTACCAAATCCCCTACATCAGCAGTTTCACCTCCTGTTGAATAAATTTGAATGCCTTGTTCTCTTAAATCAGCAAGCAGTTCTTCGGTCCCATTAATGATGGCTGAAAGGACTTCTCCGGGAATCAGATTTTTGTTTCGACCAATTGTTGAAGACACTAAAATATCATCACAAGCTCCAACACAGAGTAAATCATCAATATTCATGATAAGTGCGTCCTGAGCAATGCCCTTCCAAACCGACAAATCTCCCGTTTCCTTCCAATACATGTATGCCAGAGAGGATTTTGTTCCGGCACCATCAGCGTGCATAATGAGGCAATGATCCTCTGAACCAGATAAGTAGTCGGGAATAATCTTACAAAAGGCTGAAGGGAACAAACCTTTATCTATATTTTTAATGGCAGCATGAACGTCTTCTTTGGACGCCGATACGCCTCTTTGATTGTATCTATTATCCATCATTGTAAAAAGAAAAAGCATCTTCCAATTCCGATAACCATCGGAACGAAAGATGCTTTTAAATATTTATAAAGTAAAGCTACTCTTCTTTCGGCACATAGTCTGAGCTGATCACCTTACAGTCTGTTCGACGGTTTCTCTGGTGAGCTGCTTCCTGCTCTGCTTTAGTTGGTAGTTTATCAATTTGCTTACATCCTAATCCTGGAAGCGGTTCTTTTTCTCCCATTCCTACTGGAACGAATCTGTCTTCCGGCATTCCCTTTTCTTCAACCAGGTACTTCACGCAAGATTCGGCTCTTCTTTTAGCCAAAGCTTCATTGTATCGATCGTTACCTCTACAGTCGGTATGAGATCTCAACTTAACCACTAGTGTTGGGTTTTCCTGCATCAAGTCATACAAGTAATTCAAAGAATCTTTTGAGTTCACAGAATCATTCACCTGAAGAATGTGGCTATCGTAATCGTATCTCACCTCTGGAAGACGAATTACTTTTTTGGTACTTTGAAGTAAGAATTCGTAAACAAAATTCTCAGACTTCTCAAGACCAACTGTGGTAAATGCTTGCTTACCGTTTAAGTAATCACCGGTTTTACCTACTTCAATATTATAGTTAGTTTCCTCGATCACGTAATTTCTTCCACCAGGTTTTTTATCAAATTCAACCATTCCGTTTTCGTCTGTTTTCAAGGTATACAGATTATTATCAGAGCCTATTAGCTTGATTTCTGCATCAGCAATTGGATCTTTAGTCTCTTTATCCATTACATAACAGGTTAACTTAAAGATTTTTGGAGGCAAGTTAAAGCTCCAGATGTCATCTCTTGTTTTACCCTTTCTATTAGAAGTGAACAGACCTCTTTCCTTAGTTCCTTCGAAGATAATTCCGTAATCATCTGCCTGAGAGTTCAATGGCACTCCCATATTTTCAGGCTTACCCCATTGCTTATCTCCGGTTTTCTTACACTTAAAGTTGTCAAGACCACCTAAACCAGCATGTCCATTAGACGCAATGTATAAATCTCCGTTAGATCTAATCGTTGGGAACATCTCGTCACCTTTGGTATTGATAGTTGGACCAAGATTTACAGGCTTCTTCCAGGTTTTTTCTCTTTTATCATACTCAGACATCCAGATATCCAAACCTCCTTGTCCACCAGGCATGTTACTGGCAAACAAAATAAACTGACCATCACCAGACAAAGTTGGGTGACCAACAGCCATGGCAGAATCTTCATATCCGTCAGGTCTCAATTTAATTTTCTCTGCATCAGCCCAAGCCTTACCTTTCTTCACGGCTGCATACAAATCACAACCTAAACTTTTCTTCTTATCGTGGATACATCTTGTAAAGATCATCATCTTACCACGCTTATCAACCACAGCAGCACCTTCATCGTGTTCAGTATTGATGCCATCACTCAAGATCGTTGGTTCACTCCAGTGACCTTTGTTATCTCTTTTGGTATACCAAACATCTTTGTTCTGTCCACCAGTTCTGTCATTGTGAATTTCACCAGTGGCCCCTTTTCTGTCGGAAGTAAAATACAACTCGTCATACTTAGAAGATGCGAATAGAGGAGACATGTCATAGTCTTCTGTATTCAAAACAGTCTCTTCAGCCACCTTATACCTTGTTTTATCCTTCATCAGGTTCAAACTAAGGTCACAGCTTTCTTCACCTTTTTTCCCTTTAGCGTCACCAGTAAGACCATGGTACTTCTTAAAGTTACGCTTAGCTTCTTCATATAAACTTTGTTCTTTCTGAACTTGAGCCAATTTCAGGTAAACATCTGGCTGAGTTTTATCGTATTTCAACTTGATAGCCTTCTCGTAAGACTCTTGTGCTTTTTCAACTTCACGGTATCTGTAATAGCAATTACCCAACTGGTATTGAATGTATCCTTTTGTACCAAGCTTATCAACTTTTTTTCCTGATCCACCAGGTAAGGCGTGTGTGTATGCCTTTTTGTAGGAATCAATTGCTCTTTCGATCATCCCGCCTTCATAATATCTCTCAGCATCCTTAAAGAAATTCTTTTGGGCTTCAACTGCCATTGAGATGAAAAGCAGAAACGCAGTGGTTAAGATTAGTCTATTAAATCTCATATTTTATCTTTTAATTTATCCAATCCGTCAAAAGGATATCTTGCGAAAATAATTGAATTGATTAAATAAATCAAACCTCAGTCATTTAATTTTAAATATGTTTTGATTGAATTCTTAACAAATTTAGATTCTGTTTGACTTTTGATGTTGGCAAGATTTCTATTAATTAATTATAATCAAGCACTTAAGCATTTCGCAAAATTGATCTCCTCTCTCTGATTAAATTTATTTATTAGCTTGTTCTACAATCTATAATACACAAGAAGGGGTGAGGTTACACATCAATCAGAAATAAAATCCCAGCTTTGAATTTACGGGTCCGTTCAAAAACAATTTCAATCGCCTGCGCAATGCGCTCCAGCCCCACCTCTTCTCCAGACCCGGTGTGCGACCCCGGATGCGCCACCAGATCGGTTACCCCTAATAATTCGCATCGCTCCAGCTCATCGACCATGGCATCGATCGACTTTTTCCACAAATCGTCCCGTGGCGACGCCATGTTAATTAAATAGCAATT
>JAUILH010000080.1 GCA_030433115.1 Bacteroidia bacterium
CATGGGAACCTCAATTTCAGGATCTCTCACACCCTTTTCAAAATCGTACTTGTAAAGCACCATGTCTCTTTCACTGTCGTAAATTCGAATGCCGAAACAAGTGGCGTCCATCATTTTTTGAACATTGTGATGAAGGGCAAGGAAAACATCCTCCAAATCAAGGTTGGAGATGAGTTGCTGACCGATTAGGTTAATGACCTTGGTGTCATTGATTCTCTTTTCCAGTTGTGTGTTTTGTTCTGAAACGAATTTGGCATTTTCTTGTAGTTCGCTTTCCAGGTTTCCAAAGTAAAGTGCATTGTTCACACCAATTGAAGCAAAGACTGCCAGGTTTTTGAAGATGCTGATATGTTCATCGGTATAGGCATGCTTCTTAAGACTTTGTACGGTCATGGCACCAATGATCTGATCTCTATGTTCAAGAGGGGCATAGATAATCGATTCAGGTTGATCACCGTAACGTACTTTCCTATTTTCTTTAATGTATCTTTTGTACTCTAATTCATAGTCGTTAACAACCACCATTTCCCTGTTTCTCACTGTCCAGGTAGCCAATGTATCTCGCACTTCATCAATGTGTAAAACAGCTTTTGGAATGGGGAGCCCGTTTTCAATGGCGAAGGTAGTGGTGAGGGTTCTCTCATCTTTGTCGTATAAGAATATGATCAGCACGTAGGCATCCATTAGGTGATTTAGCTTCTCATAAATGGTATTGAAAATTTTGTCTATATCCAGAGAGGAGGTTAAATCTGAGCCAATTTCGCTGAGTGTTTCCAATCCTTTGAAATAAGCCCTTTTTTCCTTTTTGTATTCTATTTCATGACTCTTGACATTTTGTTGAATTTTGTCAAGGTAATAGTCGTTATGCAGATTATGGTAAGCTTTATAATGGAATGCAAAATTCTTTAGATCGTTATTCGTTTCATACAATTTAGCCAGTTCCAGATGGACTTTGAATTCTACATTTCGCACATTAAACTCATGAGAAATGATCAAGGCTTGTTCAAATAATTCTTTGGCCTCACTAGGCTCGTTCAAACCCATGAGGAAATTGCCCAGAGATAGCAATGAAAGTGCTTCACCAGCTCTGAATTTGATTTTGCGTCTAAGATTTAGGCACCTATCGTAAAACAGTCGGGCTTCTTCTAACTGTCCCATTTCAGCGTAAGTTTCCGCTAAGCCTTGAAAACAGTAGCTCTTAACTAGGAGGTTGTTTTGTTCACTGGCAAGATTCAAGGATTTTCGTCTGAAATAAATGGATTTTTCAAATTCCTTAAGGTCCAGGTATACTTGAGCCAGGGCATCCCAAACTCTTGGAAATACGAGAAGATTGTTAGTTTGCTCACAAATATCAAGGCATTCATTCAGGTATTTGATGCTTAAATCGTGTTTGCCAATACTTAGGTAGGAGGTACCAATGCCGTTCAATGCGGTAGCCATACCATGAAGGTTGTTATGCTCCTGAGCAATGTCATACGCTTCTTTGCAGTACTGAAGATGTTGACTGTAATCTCCTTGATAAATGAAGACAACGGCTAATAAGTAGGTGGTTTCAACCAACTGCTCATGCTCGTCGAGTGCATCTAACTTGTCTTTGGCAATCAGCAGAACATCATAGGCTTCAGTTGTTCTGCTGGACCAGACCAAAGCGGCTCCTAAAGCACTCATGAGGTGAGCTTCTCCTTTTAAGTAACTGGCTTTTTGAGCCTTGAGTAGGGCTGTTCTGGCAATCTCCTCAGATTTTTTTGGATCTTTTCTAGCCAAATCCCATGATTCTTGAAATTTGCGGTCAATTTCTTGAGTCAAAGACGGATCGATATGTGTATGGGCAGTCACTTATTAGTAATGATGAACACAAAATACGAAATAAAAGGAAGGAAACTGGGCAGAGAATAAAAAAGGTGGGCAAGCTACTCATATCGCACCGCTACAACCGTTTACCCTTGCTCTGTTCCCAGCCTGGGGGAGTTCAACAGGAGCTGGTCGTATGAGACTTGCCCGGCGCAAAGTTAGTGTTTTATTGTAATTACAAAGGGATTTACTCAATTTTATTACTTAAAAACTTTATAGACAGGATAGCGGTTATGACTGGGTTCGTAATTATCTGATTGTGTGTACAAAAAGTATAATTGAGTCCAGGCGTTTTTTGCAAAATCCGGATCATTTTTCTTTTTGTCTTCAAAGCGTTTTTTTAAGTCAGAATTGGTTTGAAGCATTTCAGCAGCCTTATCTTCAAATACATAGGGTGAAAACCACTCTTTTTGCATTAAAATTTCATCGAAAAAGTTCCAATTGAAGTAGCTATCAACACAACGAGAGTCCAATGTTTCAATCACAAATCTTTTGGCATCTCCCTTAGGGTATACCATCCAATCTCCTGCATACAGTTTTACTTTGACATTCTTGGTCTCAATAACCACATCTTTATGGAGGTAATGTCCTTCATATGGACTTGGGCTGGTCTCATAATTCGTGATATAATCCGCATCTACATATGTATAATGGTCCCTTTTCACCTGAGTCATCACAACTTTGTTATGTTTTAATCGACTCACCACCTCTTTCCAGGCTTGAGGAACTACATAGTATTCAGGTACTTTTATGGTCTCATTTGGTGTATATGTGTTGAAGTAAGGGATGTACTTTTCATACGGTTCGTCATGGTCATAATAGAGCCTTGGCAAACCAGTTACTTCACTGGTTTTGTATTTGGCAGCATACCCCTTAAACCAAATGCTGTCATGAACAGTGGTGTCTAGTTGGTAATTGATCGAGTGGACTTGAGTAGCTTCCTGCAAGTATCGGGCTTTGTCCCTCTGAGCAATGAGTTCCTTGCCGTTATTGATCATAAACTGACTCAAAATTTCAAGAAAAGCATAAGTTGATTCAACTCTGTCCTTGTATGGTTTAAGCATGTGTGCCTCAGTTACAAAACCAATACAATCAAATTGAGCTGTGTAGCCTGTAGAGTACCTTGGTGTTTCCAAATAGTCCATAATCCCATCATCAGGCGTTCTGCCCACCGTATGCATGTATGGTGCCATGTCGTAGCCATTTGCTGACATTTTTTTAAATAAAGTAGGGGTGAGGGTTTCTTTTGTGTACTTGCCTAAATGCCCCAATTTATCGGTTTGAGTAGTGATGAGTGTCATCACATGCTGATAATCGGCACCATTGCTTGTATGTGTATCAACAAATATATTTGGGTCCCACTGCCTGAATATCTCTACAAATGAAAAGGCATTTTTGGAATCCATTTTAATAAAGTCACGATTCAAATCCAGGTTTCGCGCGTTGCCTCTAAAGCCATATTCATCAGGACCGTTTTGATTGGCTCTGCTGCAGCATGATCGATTGGTGCCTCCTCCAATATTGTACATGGGAATGATCACCAAAGTAAGATTGTCCGGCACTTTATTTGAACGCAGCCAGCTTCTGGACAATTTTACACAGGCATCTACGCCACATGGTTCTCCAGGATGGATGGCATTGTTGATCAATAAAACGGTTTCGGCACTGCGATCAATGGAATCTGCAGAAAATAGCCCTTTTTTATTGATAATGAATGTGTGTAAGCGCCTGCCGCAATCCACTTCACCGGCAGTCACCAGTTTGCATTGTTGTGGAAACTCCTTTTCCAAACGCATGTATTTTCGAATGACTTCTTCATGCGTGTAAGTTCTGTTTTGCTGGTAGATGTCTTCAATCGTTTGACTGAAAACAGGTAAACTAAAGAGTCCAATAAATACAAGTGCGATCCATGATTTCAACATGAATCAAAGATACTGAAATCATGCAACTATTCCTGATTTAAAAGCGTTAGGCGGTCGCCTTTAAGGATGGGAATAACCTGAGTTTGATTAGGGGTTAGGCAAAACTTGATGTCTTCGTTTAAGTTCAGCTTTTTCAGACGTCTTCTGTGCGAAGAGGATTTTAAAAAACCAAAGTAATTGTCTCTTGCAGACTGATATAAGTATTTAGCCGCAATGGAGGAATCTTCAGTCGATTGAAAATTTCCGGTAGACATCAATGCATCTGCAATTGCGCCAGCACAAATGGTATCTTCAAGATTAAACTTGTCTTTCCAGCCGCTGCACAAGCAAAGTACATTTCTTTCTTGTTTAATTAGCCAGTCTGTCAAAGCATCCAAATTACTCAACGCACCTATCACCACTGTTTTGGCAGATACTTTAGCAATATTAATGGCTCTCGTTCCATTGGTTGTGGATAGAGCCACTGTTTTGCCTTTGGTACGCTCAGTCATATAACTAAATGGAGAATTGCCAAATTCAAAGCCATCTACGATTTCTCCATTTCTCTCTGCGGCAGCAAGGTAGCCCTGATCTTGCAAATCTCTGGCCTCTTCAATACTGGAAACCGGGATAATGGCCTCTACACCGTGTTCGAATGCGGCGCAAATAGCACTGGTCGCCCTCAAAACATCTATGACAACAATAATGTCATGCGGATCTTTATATAATGGGAACTGTCTTGGAGAAAAACAGACTTCAACGTAAGGTCTTTCGTTTTGATCTTCCATTAGGCTTTGTAGAATGGAAGTTTAACAATTTTGGCTGCAACCGGTTTATTCCTCACCATGATATTGATGTCAGTATCTACCGCACTCATGTCTTTTGGGACATATCCCAAGCCAATGCCTTTTTTCATACTGGGTGACATAGTTCCGGAGGTCACTTTACCAACAACGTTTCCGTTTGAGTCGGCAATCTCATAGTCGTGTCTTGGAATGCCTCTTTCAGTCAATTCAAACGCAACAAGTTTTTTGCTAACACCTGCCTCTTTTTGGGCCTTTAGAGCCTCCGAGTTAATAAAGTCCTTAGTGAATTTAGTAATCCAACCCAATCCGGCTTCCAATGGAGAGGTCGTATCATCAATGTCATTACCATATAAACAATAGCCCATTTCTAGTCTTAATGTATCTCTTGCAGCTAATCCAATTGGTTTGATACCAAAATCTGCACCAGCTTCCAACACTTTATCCCAGATTTGCTCTGCTTCTTCATTTTTACAGTAAATCTCAAAACCACCAGAACCTGTATAACCGGTTGCTGAAATAATGACATGCTCAATCCCTGCAAAATCACCCACTACAAAGTTGTAAAAGTTGATGTCTGCTAAATTCACGCTTGTTAACGACTGCATGGCTTCAACTGCTTTAGGACCTTGAATGGCCATTAATGAGAAGTTATATGAAATATTTCTCATCTCGGCATTCATTGTGTTGTGAGAAGAAATCCATTCCCAATCTTTTTCAATGTTTGAGGCATTGACAACCAATAAGTACTTATTGTCTTCAATCATATAGATGATCAAATCATCTACAATCCCGCCCTTATCATTTGGTAAACAGCTGTATTGTGCTTTTCCAGGCACTAATTTAGAAGCATCATTAGAGCTTACTTTTTGAATCAATTCAAGTGCATGTTCTCCAGTAATAAGGAATTCTCCCATGTGTGAGACATCAAAAATGCCAACATGATTTCTAACGGTCTCATGTTCGTCATTGACACCAGAATATTGTACGGGCATGTAGTAGCCTGCAAATTCTACCATTTTGGCGCCCAATTCAATGTGCTTACTTGTTAATGCTGTTTTTTTCATATTTCATTTTGACTTAGTCGAACAAATGTAAAAAATTGCTTTGATTGGCTTTCACCGAATAACTTTCTTCAATGGTTTTTCTGGCATTTTGTCCCATTTTTAACAGAGTATCACGATCTGTAAGCAAAGTTTCAATGGCTGCATGCCATTCTTCAGGGGTGTTCGACAGGAATCCATTCTTTCCATGGTCAATAATCTTGTTGTTTACGCCAACGGGAGACGTAACAGCTGGTATGCCAAGTCCCATGTATTGTAAGGCCTTGAAGCCACATTTTCCCTTTGCCCATTGATCATCTTCTAGTGGCATGATACCAATGTCTAACTGAGCCAGAGTATCAATTTCATCCTGCTTAGACCATTTGATGAAATTGAGGCTTTTGGGACCAGTCTTTGGCGGGAGATCCGAAATTACTCTGAACTCAAAATCGTGCGTCTTTTCCAATGCTTCAATTACCGGATAGACGGCGTATAAATAGCGGATGGTGGAATGAGAGCCTGTCCAGCCAACTATGGGTTTTGGGTTGTTATGTTTCGCTATTTGATTGTGATAATGCTCCGTGTCTATTGTTGTAGGGTTAATAACAACATGCTTATTCCACTGTCTGGCGTAATCTGCCAAATAATCATTGCCACAGGATACCACATTTGCCCATTGACAAAGTTTTTTGACGTTGGAGTACCTTTTTAGTGAACTCACCGCTTTGTTGCTTTCCGAATAGTTCTTAAGCCAAATGGCATCATCAAAATCGTAGACTACTTTTTTGGCCAATTTGCAAATGAGCCACTCCAAAATCGGTAGCCCCATCGGTTTTACTTCTCTATGAATGAAAATGATGTCGTATCGCTTTATCCTGAACAACATGAACCATCTTCTGGTCCAGGCACCCAAAATTGCCAGTGTTTTTTTTACGAAACGTCCTTCTTGATATAAAATCTCCCAGGTACTTTGTTTAAGATAGGGCGCAATGTTGGTTTGATAATTTTGCGAATTTAAGAAATCAAGATATTGCTCGTATCGAAAGCGTTGGCTTGGCGCTTCGCTGGTAGGATAGGGGGCTATGAACAGGACTTTTTTCACCTTGAGGCTACAAATAAAATCAATTGTTTGACGCTATGGATCGCCCGAAATTAATTTTATGAACACGATTTATTTAAACTCACCCCGCGATTCTTTTATCTTTGAAGCGTGAAAATCCTTCCAGAAAAGAACGCGCCCAGGTGGCTGATATTCCTGATTGACATTGGGATCTGCTTGTTTGCGTTGATTTTAGCCTATCTGGTGAGGTTCGATTTTCTAAGTTTGCCATATGAAGAAGAGTTGCCAATTTTGAAGCAAGCACTGCCATGGTATATTCTGATAAGAGCATCTATCTTCTATTTGATGAAAACTTATGCCGGTATAATCAGGTATACCAGTACTCAGGATGCCAAGCGCTTGTTCGTAGCTGTAAGTTTGGGGAGCCTTATTTTTCTGATCATTAGCCCTATAAAAAAGGAGTACGGAGACGGTTTTTACTTCTTACCAATGACGATTATTTTGGTTGATTATTTGGCAAGTGTCTTCTTTTTAATTTCATCCAGAATTGCTTTAAAACTGCTGTATTTCGAGTCTCAAAGAGAGAAGAAAGATGTGTTGAGAGTAGTCATTTATGGTGCGGGACAGGCTGGTTTAATTGCTAAAAGAACTTTAGATCGAGAGGGCACCAGAAAAATGGTGGTTGTGGCCTTTGTTGATGATGATAAAAATAAAAAGTCAAAAACGCTTGAAGCCGTCAAGATCATGCACAGTTCTCAGTTGGATGATTTTTTGAAAGAAGGAAAAGCAGATCAATTAATCATCAGCATGCAACAGGTAGATGCAGAGAATAGAAAAGAGGTGGTTGATACTTGCGTGAAGTATGGTGTTGAGGTGTTGAATGTACCACCCGTAAGCACATGGATTAATGGAGAACTCAACGTCAAACAACTCAGAAAAATCAAAATTGAGGACCTTTTGGGGAGACGACCCATTAGAATTGCGAACGACAAATTAGCTGAAGACATTGCTGGTAAAATTGTGATGGTTACAGGTGCAGCTGGTTCTATCGGAAGTGGTTTGGCGCGACAAATTATCCGGCACAATCCCAAGCAAATAATTCTACTCGATCAAGCGGAGTCTCCATTATACGAGATTGAGCAGGAGTTGATCAGAGATGGCTATAAGGATAAATTGTTAGCTGTTGTTGCAGATATTACGAGTCGATCCAGAATGGAAAGAGTCATGTCGAGATACAAGCCAGATAGTATTTACCATGCAGCGGCATACAAACACGTCCCTCTGATGGAATTGAATGTTCATGAAGCCATTGAAACCAATGTTTGTGGAACGAAGAACCTGGTTGATCTCGCCATAGTGCATGAGGTTAAAAAATTTGTGATGATCTCCACCGATAAAGCAGTGAATCCGACCAGTGTAATGGGGGCTACTAAACGGACTGCAGAGATTTACGCTCAAACTGCCAGGGAGGGAGTGCAGACCAAGTTCATTACAACTAGATTTGGCAATGTACTGGGGTCCAATGGGTCGGTGATTCCCTTATTCAGAAAACAAATTGAGAGGGGCGGTCCTTTAACGGTTACTCACCCTGAGGTAACACGCTATTTTATGACCATTCCGGAAGCCTGCCAGTTAGTGTTGGAGGCTGGATCAATGGGGGAAGGAGGAGAAATCTTTATTTTCGACATGGGAGAATCAGTTAAAATTGTTGACCTGGCTGATCAAATGATTCGTTTAAGTGGGCTCAAACCAGGAGAAGATATAGAGATTGAATTTACCGGGCTTAGACCGGGAGAAAAGCTCTATGAAGAACTCTTGTCGAATGAGGAAAACACCACAAAAACACACCATCCCCAGATCATGATCGCCAAAGTAAGGCACTACGATATGTCCGAGATTTCTGATGTTTTTGAATCTTTAATTGAATTTAATCGATCCGGAGAAATTGATCAGGCAGTAAAGAAAATCAAAGATTTGGTTCCCGAGTACCTCAGCAACAACTCGGAATTTACTAAATTTGATGCCTAATTTATTTGAAATGACAAACGATTTACATGTTGAGTTAGCCGAGTTGCAAAAGGAAATTGGAAGCTATATTGGTGGCCTTGAGTCAAATAGCATCATCTTTCAGTTTCACGATGAAGACAGTGGTGTGAAGTTGGATTTGGTGACAGTAAATCCGCGTCACAGACAGTCATTTTTGTTCCACAGCGAGCAGGGATACGATAAGTTAGATTGTTTGAAGAAAATGTTGGCATACGTTCAGGATTACAAAGAAAAAGGCAGCTCCTATACCATTCAGTGGAGTCTCAAGGGGGAGGACGATTTACAAACTTCTTACTTCCGCGCAAAAAATATCCTGAGTGCTTTAGACAAGTTATACTATGGTAGGGATATGAATGCTGTTACTGTTTTTAGTGTGGTGCTCAATCCAATTGCCTAGTGGTTAAAACCAAAATTCAAGTTCGATTTTCAGACGTGGATATGGCAGGTCATGTTCACAATGCCGCTTATTTTCAATATTTAGAGCTGGGTAGAGTCCATTTTTTTAGGGAGAAAATTTTGGATGGACCCTGGGACTGGGAGAAAACCAGTTTGATTGTTGCCCGCAATGAAATTGATTACAAGATGCCTTTGGTGTTTGAAGATGATGTAGCGGTTGAAACGTCATTCGATTCCTTGGGAACGACATCCATTGTATTGGCTTATAAAGTTCTGAAAAATGGAGAGCCATGCGCCTTTGGCAAGTCTATTTTGGTATGTTATGATTACGATCAGGGCGGAAAAATTCCAGTTCCAGATGTTTGGAGACGCAAGTTTGAGGCGCTTTAGGGCCCCGTTTCTTTGCTCACAATCTTAGTCCACGCCTGATTAACCCCTTCCAGTGTTAGTACCATCATTTTTTGCTGATTGATCTCAGTAAGCATGATTGTTTTGTGGATACTATCTGCAGTAAAAAGAATGTTTAGCTGTCTGGAATTGATGTCGAAACTCCATCTGCCACCTTCTACCAACATAACGGAATCTTCTTCCTGTTTCTGCAAGTCGCTCAAAGCTTGAGCAGAGGTACTTGGAGTCGAAATGAACCAGGTTCTGTCCGGCATAAAGGTTTGTTTGAGTCCAAATAGTGCATCTCCCGGCTGAATGGCTTGTTCGTTGATCTGAATCAATTGCCAGGACCCATACAGCAATTTTAGTTCCGTGCTATCTGCATTGGGAACAATGATTTGATCTCCCTGAATGACTTCCGGTTCTTCATTTTGCTCAGTGCCAGCTTCATCAGTAGGAGTGTCATCCGAACCGCAAGAAGCAAGTAAAGCCAGTACTAGACTAACCGTGAACAGTTTCAGACTTCCCATAATTTCGAATAATTTGTGCTTCATATTCTAAAAATGCTTCCCAACGCGCATCCACGTCAATTCCCTGACCATATTTTCTGGCAAAACCTATAAAAGTGGTGTAGTGATTGGCTTCACTAATCATCAATTCATGATAAAACTGCTTTAAATCCTCATCATTGATTTCTTGAGACAGGACTCTAAATCGTTCACAGCTTCTGGCTTCAATCATGGCTGCAAATAAAAGTTTATCAACCAAAACTTCTTCATAGCTGCCGCCTCTGCGAATGTATTTAATGAGATCATGCACATAAGGATCTTTTCGCTCACGCCCCAGAGTATAACCTCTTTCAAGAATCTTTTCGTGAACCATCCCAAAATGCTCGATCTCCTCCTGAACGATCTTCACCATTTCTGATACTAAATCCGAGTGTTCCGGATAGTGTACCATCAAAGTAATGGCATTTGTAGCTGCCTTTTGTTCACACCATGCATGATCTGTCAAGATCTCTTCAATGTTCTTTTCAACTACATTGACCCAGCGCGGATCTGTTGCCATCTTTAAGCCTAGCATAATCTCAATTTTCAACAAAAATACACAAGTAGCCTAGATATTAACAATTTGTGGAAAAGTATCGCTTTGAATACGTAGTGAATGCAAGTATATTGCGGAGTACATTAAAAAACATCAAGCGTGAGGAAACAAGGATTAATCATGGGCCTACTGCTGGCCAGCGGCTGTGCTTTTGCCCAGCCCGATTTAAGTGAACAGGAACAGGCATACAAAGATTCCATTGCAAATGTAAATGCTGCCAATGAGCAGAATGCAGCGAGCAGGGAGATATACAATGCCGGAATTGCCCTATTTGAAAGCAAAAAATACAAACAAGCCATCAGTAAATTTGATGAGGCGATCAAAATTGATCCGGAATTCACGGATGCCTATTACAATAAAGGTGTCGCTGAAAATGAGGCGCAAATGTTTAAGCAAGCCGCTGGGACTTTCACCAAATTAATTGAAAAAGAAAAGACAGGAAAGGCACTTTATCAAAGAGCTTTGGCTTATCAGGGTATGAATGATTATTCCAATGCCGAAACTGATTATGAAGCGGCAATGAGAATGGATAGTCAGAACGAAAAGGTGGTTTATAATTATGGGACATTGAAGTTCATTCAAAAGGATTACGATGGTGCCATTAAGTTATTCGACAAAGCCATTGCCATTAAAAGTGATTTTGCTTTTGCCTACAACGACAGAGGAAGTGCGCACAGGATGAAAAAGGAGTATGCACTTGCCATTGCCGATTATGAAAAGGCAGCTAAAATGAACCCCAAGTTGACTTTTGTGCTGAACAACATTGGAACAACCAAAAAGAACATGAAAGACTACGCCGGAGCAATTGCTGCCTATAACCGGGCACTGAGCGTAGACGATAAATATTACCTGGCCTATAATAACCGGGGAAGTGCGTTGTTTGAGCAAGGTAAATATGATGACGCTTTGAAAGATTTTAATAAAGCCATCCAGTTAAACAGTACCTATGCACCAGCTCATAACAATCAAGGTACTGTGTATTTCAAAAAAGAACAATACAAAAAAGCTGTAGCCAGTTTTGATAAAGCCATTCAGCTCAATAAAGATTATGCCAATGCATACGTCAATCGAGGAATTGCCAAAGAACGCTTAAGAGACGAAGGAGGCGCTTGTGCTGATTGGAGCAGAGCCAGAGAATTGGGAGCAGATGATGCCAAGTCTTACCATAGTACTAACTGTCAATAAATTGAGCCATGAAAAATTTTAAGTTAATTGTAACTGCACTTTTTGTTGGCTTAACTGGTCTGACAAATGCACAAAATGTAGATTTTAAAGCGTCAAACTTCAAGGACGATAAGGACGGACTAAAAAAGGCCGTTGAAAATATCAAACAAGGAGATGAGTTTTATGAATTGGGAACTGAGGCCATCTTTGAAACCAAACCTCCGGGAGATAATTTCAAGAAAGCGATTAAACACTATATCGTGGCACAGAAATTCAATCCCAACAATGCAGAACTCAATTTTAAATTAGGTGTTTCGTATTCATATACTACCCAGAAGTACAGATGTCCGAAATACATCAAGAAGGCCGCTGAGCTGGATGCTGATGTTGATCACTTTTTACCCTATTACCTTGGCTTAGCTTATCAGCTGGAAGGTGAGTTTGATAAGGCAGTTAAATCCTACAAACAATTTGAAGAGGAGTACAGAAAAGCCGACAACTTCAATAAATTCGTTAAGAAACATAAAAAGGAATGTCAATTGGCCAAAGAGTTAATAGCCAATCCCAAACGTGTATGGGTGGACAACATGAAATCTTTAAATTCTGCCAAAGATGACATCAACCCTTCTATCACAACGGATGGTGAGTCCATCATCTTCACAAGTAACAGAATGAATGGAAAAGACGTAAATGACGTTGGAGAATACGACATGGATATTTACATGGCAGAGTATTCAGAAGGCAACTGGAGCAAACCTGAGCCTTTAAAAGGAGGCATCAACTCTGCTGAAGACGACTTTTCTTCAAACTTATCCTACGATGGTACTAAAATGTTAATGTACAAGGATGCCGGTGGACATTTCGACATTTATGAAAGTCAGTTGAAAGGGGCTGCATGGTCGGCACCAATTAGCTTTGCCAATGCGGTAAACAACCCAAATAACCAAACACATGCCTCTTATTTCTACGATCAGATCAAAGTGTACTACCTGGCAGATAAGAATACTGGCAACATGGTAGGTAAAGGGGCTGATATTTACTACACCGGGGTTATCGACAGAAGAACACGTAAATACGGAACGGGCACACCTGCCGGAAAAGAGATCAATTCTTCTTTCCATGAAGGCTCCGTTTACATGCACCCTGATGGGGAAACCATGTACTTCTCTTCTCAGGGACACAACTCTATTGGTGGTATGGATATTTTCATGTCTAAAAAGGTTCAGGGTAACTGGACAGAGCCCGTAAACCTTGGATACCCAATCAACACGCCATATGATGATGAAGTGTTTGCCATTACTGCCAGTGGAAAGTATGCCTACATTTCGTCTAACAGACCGGGTGGTTCTGGTGGAATGGACATCTATAAGGTCACTTACTGGGGACCGGATAAACCACTATTGGTTGATACTGAAGATTTCCTTTTGGCAAGTGCCATTGCACCAATCAAAGATAACAGCATCAAGAGTGCTAAGAAGGTTGAACGCAAAAGTTTAACTGTTTTTAAAGGAAAAACCATAGATGCCCTAACAAAGAAGCCGGTTGAAGCCAATATTGAAATCATAGATAACTCAAATGGCAGTAGAATTAATCAACTGACAACAAACTCTGCTTCAGGTAAATTCTTGATTTCACTGCAATCCGGATTGAATTATGGAATTGCAGTAAAGGCTGATGGTTACTTGTTTCACTCAGAGAATTTCGACATTGAAAATGGAGGAGAGTACAACATGGTCAACAAAGTCATTGAATTGAAGAACATCAAAATTGGATCTAAAATTGCACTCAGAAACATCTTCTTCGAAACGGCAAAAGCTACCCTGAAGAAAGAATCAAACAATGAGCTCGATAGATTGGTGAAGTTGATGAAAGATGTGCCCGGATTAAAAGTTGAGATTTCAGGTCATACGGACAATACCGGATCAGCCAAACTCAACGACAAGCTGTCTCAGGATAGAGCACAGTCGGTTGTGGACTACCTTACTGGTAAAGGCATAGCTAAAAATAGAATGACGGCTAAAGGTTATGGAAGCAAACAACCAGTTGCTACCAACAATTCGGCAGAAGGCCGTCAACAAAACAGACGAGTTGAATTTGAAATTACCGGTAACTAACAGTTGGCAAACCTAGTTAACGGATTCTTGATCCCGGTTTCAAATTAAATTGAGACCGGGATTTTTTATGCTGCCCGGGCGTGTCTCCGCCTGTATCTTTTTGGTATGCCTCAAGTTTTTCTAATCCCGAACTCACGTTAATAATAAAAGGCATTCCTGCGTCATACTTTTATCATAAGAAAACTAATGGGCATCCTGCAAAGGGATGTCGGCTACACCACTGGCAGAAAGCACGTCTTCATAATGCTTTCACAACACCCCAGTCTATAAAGTACATATTAGTAGGATCGGATGAATGCCCGCCTTTAACAATGCAGACCACTGGCTTCTTGGTATTCACATTGTCATCCACACTTTTAGGTTTGATGTGAAGGAAATCAAATGATTGTTCTCCAACGGTTACTTCTTCATCCAGGAGGACCTGTAAATAATACTCTTCCCGACTGTATTTAACCACTTCAGTTACTTCCAATTCCAATGGCGGGAAGTGCAAAAGTTTTGATTGCTTTCTAAGTGGTTTGATGGAAATTCGCCTGCCCAAAATTTTCTTGGCTTTCAACATTTTACCTAAGCCAAATAAAATACTCACTACGAGCAAAAAAAGTGCGATTCTAAGCATACTGATTTATTTTGTTTTCCAAATATCGTTGGTCAAATCCAGAATGTCAATAATTGACAATATTTGGCACGTCAGTTTATAGCTTTTGAATAAATGCATATAATGATTTGCTTTCAGGGCCATTGCATGGTCATATTCATCGCGACCGTCATTGTTTTTGATGGAAACATACATTTGTTCATCTACAAAAGCCAATTCAATATCGGTATCCAGTTCTTTCTGAAGCTGAACCACACGTTCCATAAAAGCAGTAGAAAAAATATAGCGTCCTTCAACCTGATCAGTTCCTCTTAAATCAAACAATTTTTCGAATTCAGGACTCTCTAGTTGAATGCGTTCAAATTGATGCAGTTTGGAGGCCATTTTCCCCAATTTACCAGTATCTGCAAGGTCCTTTTTCAAAATGTAATGCCCTTCAAATTTTTTATTAAAATCAGATTTAAAGATGATGCCCTTAAATATCGTATAGGTCCCACTGTTACTCACATTTTCTTCAGAATGGACTTCACTATAGGAGAATGTGATGTCTTCAATTTGTCCGCAAATCAAATCTTCTGCGGTGTATTTGTCAGTTCTTTTCTTGAACAATTGGGTTTTGGCATAATCTTCTTCTGTTATCCCTTTCTGATAATCCAATGTGAGACTTGGATGGCAGAATTTGAGCATGGGGGATATTACATTGGCTTTATACAAGGCATTCCATTGATCAGGCTCTTTATAGAATAGGAGATAGACTGTTCCGGCCAGACCAAATGCAACAAAAGTCAAAATAATGGACTCCAGGGCTAAAAGAGTAATGAATCCTGCAACAATCAATGGAGCGATCACCGCAACCAGTCGCACGTTTCTCTTTTGGATTATTTGCCGCTCGGACTCCAGTTGATCAAGTTCCGGACGCAATTCTTTTTCAAAAAACGTTTTAAACTTGGCTTCATTTATGGTCCCGAAATTGGTTGTTGAACTCATTCTTTGGTCCAAATTCTTGTATTGAGGTCCAGGTCTTCCACAATATTAATGGCCAATACCAAATAAGTAAAGTACTTCTCAATCAGAGAGAACTTCTTCATGGAGCTCCATATTGGAGGCTCAAACAGGTTGCCTTTCACTTTGATGGCAATATTAACTTGTGAATTGACAAAAGACATGGAAATGGTGCCAGCTTTTTTCTTCAGCTCCATGATGCGTTCCATCAATTTTGGAGATAGGATATAGCGCGCTTCAACCTGATCGGATCCGTAGACTACAAAAGCTTTTTCAAATACCGGGTCTTCCATTTTAATGAGTTGAGGTCTGGCTAAATTGGCTTTCTGCATCATTTTCCCCAAACCACCGAACCATTTTTCCGCCAAATCGGGCAGAACATAAGTTTTGCCTTTAAAATCTTTGTTAAAATCGGCTACAAAGAAAATGCCTTTAAAAATGGTATGCCATTGTGATTTACCGTCCTTATCACGAGTCACATACTCCGAATGGATTTCACTAAACTTCAAAATAGTGCTGTCCAACTTTCCTTCAACCAGGTCATCTCCCTTATATCGGTCAACACCTTGAGTAAAAATACCGCTTTTAGTATAGTCTTGTTGCGACACAAATGAAGTGGGATGATAATTAAGGTCCTGGCTAATAAAGCCTATCATAGGTCGAATTACGCCTTCTTTGTAAGTCAATTTAATTCGGTTAATTTTTTTTGAAATAATAGTGCCCAAAACAACTACAAGTATGATCCAAACCACACCACAGATAATGCCGGGCACCTTTTCTCTCAGTGTAAACAAATAAATGGCGCCCGCAATGAGCACCAAAGAACTGAGAATTGTGATCAAGATCAATCTTAAGATCCGCTTTCTGGGTGTTTCTAAACGATCAAGTTCCGAACTTAATTCCTTTTCAAAATAATGCTTGAATTCATCAACAGTTTTCATCCTAGAGATTTATTTCCGGTGTATTTTCAAAATCTTCCCTGGATGTCTTAGGTAATTCGAAAAAAGGTTTCCTTTTAAAGTTCATCATGCCAGCCAAAATATTGGTTGGGAACTTCTCTATACCGTTGTTATAATCATTCACTGAAGCATTGAAAGCCCGTCTTGCCGCAGATAATTGTTCTTCCATTTCTGTGATGTTTCTCTGGAGATTCAGGAAATTTTCATTTGCCTTAAGATCGGGATACGATTCCGAAATCCACATCATTCTTCCAATTCCTTGAGTGATTTGGTTTTCCAATTCAACACGCTCATCAGAGTTCAAGCCAACTTGCTTCACCTGGTTTCTCAATTCAGTGACTTTCTCAAACAGGTCTTTTTCGTGTGCCGCATACCCCTTAACTGTATTGACCAATCCGGGAATGAGATCGGCACGTTTCTTCAACATCACATCAATAGTCGCGAAGGAGTTATCTACCTGGTTTTTCTTAGAAATTAATCCGTTGTACATGCCTATGATCGCCAACACGATCACGCCGACAACAATGGCAACAATAATAGTAGGACTCATATAGAAAAATGTTTAGTCCCATGAAAGTAAGGTTTTTGCGTCTAAATCTTGTCTTTGAAACCAATTTCGTTTAAAATTTCCCTGAATTCGCTGAGCATAATCGCAGTGGCGCCCCAAACTACCTTTCCATTAATGTCGAAATAAGGTGTTTTAATTTTGAAGCCGCTGGAAAAAACAATGTCTTTTTCTTTAATAACGTCCGCATTCAGGAGTTGTGCAATTGGATATTCTACAATTTCGGACACCTCAGACGCTTGTTTCACGAAATTGGGCTGATCGTCTGTAACCCCTACGAATGGTTTCACCAGAAAGTTGCTGGGAGGAATGTAAACTTCCGTGAGTTCCGTTAATAAAGAAATTTGATTCTGTGGTACACCAATTTCTTCCTCGGTTTCTCTGAGAGCGGTGTGTGCAAAATCTCTGTCGGATGCTTCCTGCTTGCCTCCCGGGAAACTCATTTGAGCAGAATGAACCCCTGGATAAGTTGGTCGTTGAATCAATGCATTGTGCCAAATTCCATTTTTCGGATACAAAAGAATCATCACTGCAGATAATTTAGGGTCAAATCCTGTGTATTCCTTCGCTTGGGAGGTTCTTACCCTCGAATTTGGTGCCATTTTCATATGTGCAGCTTCTCCCGGAAGGGAATTGTTCCTAACAAATTCACTGATTTTTTGTGGCAAATCTTTCATCTCTTTAAAGGTAGGAATAAAGTATTTTGAACGTGAAATTTTCAATAAAAACTAAGGAGCAAATTAACTTCATAACTTTATCAATATCTTGCACTCAAAATAGATGAACATGGACAAAAAGTATGAAGTCATACCGGGAACGGGAATAGGAGATGTTGAATTGGGGATGTCTACTCAACAAGTCAATCAAGTATTGGGTTTACCCAATCGAATTGGTCAGGACGACACTTTTGAAGACGAATTGGAAACGATCTACAATTACTATGAACCCAAAATGTCTTGTTATTTCTATTCTTCAGAGAACAATGAATTGGGCACCATCGTCTTCAGAAGTACATTGTTTCATTATGAAGGGAAGTCGATCATAGGCATGCAACCCAAAGAGGCCATGGATTTGCTGGGGGGCGACTGGACCACTGATGATGATGGTTCGTTCTACACGCATCAGAATGAGGAAGGTGTGACCATTATTGAAGAGGACGGTTTGGTGCATGAAATTGAATTGGCAAGACCTTAATTCCGATCTGCATGAAAGCAAGACACATCAGTTCCAAGACAAAGTATCAAACCCTTAAACAGAAGCCAGGGGCAATGACCGGTGGTTTGGTACTGCTGATTGTTGGTTTGCTCGCCTTCATTCCCGTGGTTTTTGTCAATATGGTGATGGATAAAATAGACCAGGGTGTTGATTATGATGACATCTATAAGAATGGAACAGTAACTGAAGGTGTGATTGTCAGTATATCAACAAATTCTAATGTGAGTATCAATAACCAGAATCCAATTGTAGTGACGTTTGAGTATTTGGTTAGTGGCAGAGCAAGGCGAGGAACCACGGAAACCCTGGATGAGACTGTTGTAAATAACTATCAAATCGGCTACAGGGTGGAGGTGCGCTATAAAGGATCTGATGCGATTATTGTGGGCATTAAACCATATCAATTTCCTGAAATCGTTACCAACATATTTGATTTTATGTTCTATATACCTATTGTTTTTCTTGTGGCAGGATTAATTCTGTTCATGATTGCCATTCTCCATGCCAGAAAAGTGATTCAACTGTATAAATATGGTCAGGTGCAAGATGCTGAGTTGGTTTCAGTATCGCCAAAGTCTGGGTCACAGAAATTATTGAAGGTGTTTTACAAATTTGAAACCAGAGGAGGCGATTATCAGCTGGGAGAGTGCATTACTTTTAAGTCACCATCTTTAATGGACAAGCAAAAGAGTGATCGTGTTAAAATTTTTGTGTCTGAAAATGATGAGAAATCATGTGTCGTCCCGGAAATCGAGTCCTTGAGAAACCACTGGGATATTGAAGTAGACTGACCCCTACCAGTCTCTTGTGAAAGGAAGATTTTTATTGCAATTCAGAATTTTGTTCCATTCCAAATTATCGAATCGTCATAAGCGCAAATTCAGATGCTAAAATCACGATAAAATCTTACCTTTATTGGTATGATGACAGAGCCTTCGCACAGAGCAATAAATTATTGGTTGGTATTTGGTATCCCCTTGTTCCTATTGGCATGCGTTTGGGGAATCGTTAGATTTGATTTACACGCTCATCAATCAAATATGTTTGCGCAAGCGCTTGCAATTGATTTGCTTGTAACGATTCCCTTAGTCTATTTTTTCTTGATTAGGAAAACAAGTATTCCAAAAACTACAGTGGTTCCAGTGATAATCTTGGGGCTTGCCATTGGCACAGTTATATTGCCTTCAGAGTCAAAAATGACTTTGGATGTATTCAAAACATATGTGCTTCCTCTTATAGAGATCATAGTTTTGTTATACCTGGGGTCAAAAGTTATGCAACTCAGGCGTGATATAAAGTCATCAAGTGAAGCTCAAACCGATTTTTTTTCCAGTGCTAAGAAGGTATGCTCAGAATTGATGCCCAAAAGATTTGTATATCCTGTGGCGACAGAAATAAGCATTTTTTACTATGTCTTTTGTGGTTGGAAATCAATAAATCCTAAGGTAAATGAGTATTCTTACCACCAGAAAAGTGGCGTGCTAACTACCTTGTACGGCCTTGTTGTGATTATTACTATGGAGACCGTGGTGCTTCATATGGTTCTTAATGATGTTAGTGAAATT
>JAUILH010000081.1 GCA_030433115.1 Bacteroidia bacterium
AATTGTCTGATGAACCATTATTTATCATGGCTGCAGTGATACTTGCATTTCCAGTGGCATCCAGATTGACAGTAGCATTCTGACAAACCGCTGTTGGGTTGGTATTATCATTGACCGTTACAGTAGCGTTACATGTTGAACTATTTCCTGCAGCATCTGTTACCGTCAATGTAACGGTATTTGCTCCTATATTTGAGCAGTTAAATGTAGAAGGGCTTACACTCATAGACGCGATTCCACAATTGTCTGAAGATCCATTATTAATCATGGCTGCGGTTATAGAAGCATTCCCTGAGGCATCAAGTGTGACAGATGTATTCTGGCAGTTTGCCGAAGGCGGAGTATTATCCGTAGGGATCACGTCAAATGTACAAGTGGCAGTGTTGCTATTTCCATCCGTTGCAGTTAATGTAACTGTTGTTGTTCCCGTAATATTTGTTCCAATTGCTGGAGATTGAGTCACAGTTACCGCACCGCAGTTGTCAGAGGTAGTTGCAGATCCTGTATAATCCGGAAGTGTAAATTGACAGGTCCCGTCAAAATTAACATTTTGGTTGCCAGGACAGGTAATAGTAGGGTTGACATTATCAATGGTGACATTGAAAGTTAAAGTTTGACCTCCTCCACAAACACCACTTACCACACAGGTATAGGTGGTATTTACCGTTGGGCTTACGCTAACACTGGAGGTGTTTCCTCCAAAAGGACCACCGGGTGACGCTGACCACGCATAATTAGTTGCTCCTGTGGCGTTAGCAGTGAGAGTCGTAGATGCACCATTACAGATCATATTGCCCCCCGAAGAAGTAATATCGACAACCTGAACACCTGTATTTGCGGTAATTGTATAGTCACAAGCATTACCTGCATAACCGTCAACCATGATGTAATAAGTGTTACCTACTGTAAGACCGGTGGCCGTTAAACTATTTGTTCCGGGACCTGTTGTTTGGTTAATGCAGGTTGAAACGGCTGTAAAGCTTGCACAGTTTGGGGTACTGAAAACCTGCGCCTGGATACCCGATGATGGGTCATCGCATCCGGAAGAAGTTAACGTAAATGTAGCTGTCGTAGCGGCAGCGGTAAACTGAATCCAAGAGTTATTTTCAATTGATCCACAGAAGGGGCCTCCATAGTTAGATCCAAGTACGGCTGATTCGGCTCCTGCCGTGTAAAAACCACTGGTAGTACCACAGTAGCCATTTAGGTCACAAATAACTGTGGGAGAAGAACATACGTCACTGGCTGCAGGAGTTGACGGAGAACAATCCAAAACTTCACAACCAATCAAAGCTTGAAAACCACCCAAATAAGAAATGTTATCGTAAGTAACAGATCCATCCGATACAAATTGAACGGTTAGAAACTGTCCGGTAGACTGCACTGAAGCGGCAGTTGCAGCAGTGGTAATCCCAGTTGCTCCAAAACCTGTGAGTACTCCAAGTGCAGGAGAGGCTATTGTTGGACCGTCAAAAAATAGTAGTCCGTCAAAGCCATTCTCCATGTTATAGAACAAAAAGTTTAAAGCGACTACTTGAGCAGGATTTCCTGAATTAATAGTAACTGTGTAGTTTTCGTTATTACAATATTCTGAAGCTCCAAAGCAGTTTTGAGAATCCCACAACTGTCCTTGACAGGTGGTAATAGTAGATCCATTAACTGCATCCATTTGATAAATGGTTTGTGCCGACAATTGCACAGACACAATTGTTGAAAGAGCCATTAAAATTGATTTAATCGACTTCATATGGGTAAGTAATAAATTGAGTTAGGTTATTTTTTCTTTGACTTCTCAGACTGAGCCTTCTTTCGTTGTTCAATAATTGCAGGGTCTTTAATGACCCTTTTACTGTGTAACCTACTTTGTTCCTCAGTCATTTCACTCTTAGATTGACTTGAAGAAGAGGTAGTAATAGATTTTTGTCCCTTGAAAGGGGATTCCTTGGATTCGTTCACTTGAGAAAAACAGGTAAGTCCTGAAAAGGATAGAACGCAAATGAGTAAGGTCTTTTTCATAAGCAGTTTTTTATGTTTATGCGTAAAAAAGCAGTTTTAATCTAGCTAAAATACAAATTTAGCGAATGTTAACAATTTTATTAACAAAAAAACAGACGTTCAGCGAACAAATATGGTTGCATATTGTTAATAACCGCTTATCGTTTTAATAACTTGAATTTCTGTTTGATAACAGATTGGACATCCTTACCACTTATTTTGCTTTCTAACCAGGAAATGATGTCTAAATAAAGATATGGTCGTTGTTCATATGGGTCCTGTTTCAAACTGTCCAGTTTGTTTCTCAGATTTTTGAATGCAGGTATTAGCTCCCTTGATTCCAATGCAGACAGCTTCCTCAAGAATTTCAGAATTTCTTTGAGTACCATATGTAATTCATCCACCCTTACCAAATAGCGATACACACTTTTAATTTGATATTCAACAAGTTCCATGTTGCCTAATTCGTAGTGCGCAATAAGGTTTAAGATACGTGCATAGCAGTGAATGTCTTCCCTCAATGTCTGGTCATTGTTGTTGATGATCTTGTTGAGATACTCTATGGCTGCTCGATTATTTCCCGATCCGAAATACAAACACGCTATTTTATAGTAGAAAACTAAAATTCTGTGTTTGTCTATTTTGAATTTGTTAGAAAGCAGATTGTCCTCAATTTCTTTGATTAAAGGAATGCCTTCATCGAAACTCCCATCAATAAAATGTCTGTTGATCTTGCTTAGATAAATAAAGAGAAAAAGACTGGTTTTAATGTTATCATCCTGAATATGGATATTAGACTCAAGACTTTCCATCTTTTCAATGGAAGCAGACAAATTTTGATACTGCATAGTGTTGAACTGAGCACTCATTAAGTTGTGCATGCCTTTTAAGTAGTCATCTAAATGTGCTTGTATTAAGTGTGGAGTGGTGAACAGTTCGACCCAGTATCTGCTGTATTTGTAGTAATTGACAAAATCCTGAAGTATGTAGTGGTACCAGGCATAGGACTGATAGAGGTACAGTTTTTCAAGAAAACCCATGTCCTCAATCCTGTAATTAGGGAGTTCTGACTTGAAGAAACGTCTTACCATTTCGGCGTCCTTCTCGTTTCGGATGTAGCCCACCTTAATGTATAGACCATAAAGTTTTAAGGAAAGACTTGAAAGTCCGTTGATCTTGGAAATTTGGGAGATGGTATTCTGCGACTCATTGCTTAAGAACTCTGCACGATTTTCCAGGCTCCGAGTGATGTATTTAGATTCAATGTACTTTTCAAACTCAATGATGTCCAGCTTCAAAATCGGTTGCATGTGTTCTTCAGCGGCGATTTTGGCCTTGTCCAAAATTTTAAGACTCTGCATGTAAAGCCCTTTGGTATATAACACTCTTGCGAAATCAAATTGTTCTCTAATCGCCGATACTGAATTTTGAGATACGTCTCCAAGTCTCAAACTCTTTAAGATTTGTTTGTAGAGGTTGGCTTTGAGGTTTGAAATCTGACTCTTTTTTATGTCAGAGTTCTTTTTTAGAATGACATCTTCATTGTAGTCTTCCTGTTTTTCAATGGCTTCAAAGAGATGCAGAAATTTTAGGTTGCCAATTTTATTGCGTTGCGCATAAAGCTTGAACTGACGCTTCTCAGACTTGCTTAGTGACTTGATTAAATGGACCAGATGTTCAGTTTGTTCTTTTGGCATTGTATTCTAAATGGCAAATTTCGATTTCATTTAACTGTGAACCAGTGTTTTATTGTTTTTGAGGAAGTGTTTAAGATCGTAATTGCTTTTAAATTTAAATTGAAAGATAGTGACACTCGGTTTAAATTTGATTCAAAATCATAGAAACTTTAGTATTCTATGAGATTATTCGACCTCACTTGTTCAAAGTAAAAGGTTGTTTAGTTGTTTCAGATCAAAAAGAACCGTTATCGTTGATAGCGGTTTTTTATTTTATATAGTCTGAATTTGTAACCGGTCTCATTTCTTACAAAAAATAAAATAGGTTACCTTTCGACCATCTTTGGTATTTATACTTGAAAACGGATCAAACATATAGTCATCTTCAAGAGAAAGATATTCTCGTTTTGGTTAGAAATGGAGAACAGCAGGCGATTGATTACTTGTACAGATCAAATTTTAGCATGATTAAGTCATTGGTGAAAAATATCAACGAAAGAGTAGTGCCAGAGGACATCTACCAGGAAGCTTTCATGGTTTTTTTGAATAAAGTGTATGAGCAGGACCTGAGTTGTAAAATTTCCACCTTTTTATATTCCGTAGCGAGAAATTTAAGTTTGAAGGAATTGCGGCATGTTAAAAGGTATGCGACAGACTCAGAACATGAGGTGGTAGATATCGTTTCGGATGTTGAGGACTATGATGAAGAACAATTGAAACGTCAAAAACTGAAAGCATGCTTAACGAAACTGGGAGATAAGTGCAGACAAATTATTGAGCGCTTCTATTTGCAATCTCAATCCATGGAGGAAATTGCCGATAGTTTAAATTACACTAACGCTGCCAATGCGAAAAACCAGAAGTATAAATGCATGAAACAGCTGAAAGCATTAATGAATGGATAATGACTTAGACATATTGGCTCAAAAATATCTTGACGGGAATCTCACTGCTGAAGAGTCTGATTTTGTCGAGTCTTTAACTGATGACCAAGAATGGAATATTACCTTGGAACATCACAGGTCTTTAAGACATGAGCTTAAAAAGATGCAGTTTTTGGCTCATCAACAGGCGCATCTGAAGTCAATAAAATTAGAAGAGTCTAAGAATAATAAATCCTACAGATGGCTCATCTATTCTGGAATTGCAGCCATAATCTTGGTGCTCGTTTATATATCCCTTCCCAAAGAGGATGAACAAGATAGTCTAGCGGTAAAAGATGATCGTACTGAGCAAAAAGCAACTTCTGCCAAGGATGAAGGGGAGGGGAGTGAAGACAGTGCTACCAATCACGAGGAGGCATCAGATCAAGCTGCCTATGATTTTAAGGATGAGGACATTATCAATGATGAGTCGGTTTACAATTTTAAACCAAAAAATGCAGCATATGACTCATTACTTGCGCGCGTAGATTCCGCGAATACCGGGGTGATGACAATGATCTCTCGAAAAGGATCGAAAGATAGTACTTATGTGTTTTCTCAGGATTTTAACCATCGTGAAATAGAGAAAAGTGTGAGTTATGTTGGTTCTACAGGGCTATACGCCATTTTTAACGTGATATCTAAGGATGAACGAACCGGTGAGGTTCAGCGCTCGATTATGTTGTTTGACAGACAAATGAACTACAAGGCGCGCTATGTTGTTAAATCTGTAGACGAACTGGCAAGGGCAGTGACCGACAGAGGTTTTGTAGTGGATATTTATCACGAAGATGGTAAAGTGACAAAAGTATCTTATGAATTGCCGAAGGAACTGGAATGTCTTGAATTTCCGCTCTGGTATACGGTATGTCCTGCTTATTTCTAAAAAAGGAAAGAAATAAAAGTGTATAAAAAAGGTCGGACATTGTCCGACCTTTCAATTTCTATCAGGAAGTTTACTTCTCTTCTTCCTCTTCAATGGCCTCTTCGCTAATGGTTAAACCAGACTTACTTTCTTCTGATTTAGTCTCACCAGTGGCTGCCTGTCTCAATCCTTTAGTCCCTTTAAGTAATTTTTCTTTAAGACGTCCTTTTTTCTTTTTCTTAGTGGTGTCGGCTGGTTCGGTAAACTCACCAGAATGGTCATTGCTATAAGCATCCGAATCACCATTAGAAAAGCTCATGGCTAAAAGAGCTAGTGCAATCGTTGAAATTAAGATAAGTGTTTTCATGTTTAGTTAGTTTGATAATACAAATGTAGCAAAAAGAGTGCCATTAATTACCACCCTTAATGATGTCCTGAGCATCTTTCAATTCAAGCATTTTGCCATCATATTCTACCATGATGAATGCGTCCTCAACACCTTTTGATTTAAATTCTTCACTTGCTTGTCTGGCGGCTTCTTCAGTTTTGTAGCTGCCCACAAAATATTTGGTGGTGCCATCATCTTCTTTTACGAACTTAAAGGCTTCACCTAAACTTTTGAAAATCTCTAATTGATCTGTAGGTACCGTGCCTTTGTATGCACCCACTTGAACTGTAAAAGTATATGATTTATCATCGCCTTTCACTGCATTTTCATATTCTTCTATTTTTTCATCATAGCCTTCTGTCACTTCAGTTACTTCTCTAAGAGAAATTCGTTTTCCATCTTTAAACGCTACAACAAAAGCATCAGGGAATCCGGCTTCAGCTGTCATAATTACCTTGTGGGTAGAGGCATCCTGAAGGTTGTCGAAGGACCCGGAATAATATCTATAGACCTGATCGGCACCATAGAACTCAACAATATCAGGAATCCCTATGAATTTCTTAGGACTCTGAGACTTGTTGTAAGCACCAATTTGAACTCTGTACGTAATCTCATCAGAATGCGTAATTTCCGGAACCGTTGCATTTTTCAACAAGGCTTCTTCTATTTCTGCAGAAGAAGGTGCTACCACAATAATTTTTCCGTTGACCGTTAATTCTCGTTTACCGATTTGCTTGGTTGAAACACCGTTATCATTCAAATTTTTCTCAAGAAGAGCGGCTTCTGCCAAGTCTAGCCCATCAAGTACATAATAAACAGAGTCTCCTTCATGGATCGTTTTAAAGCGTTTATACTGAAGGTACTTGTATAATTCATTGGCCTTAACACTTTCAGGTTTCTTGTCTATAACAACAAAGTACTCTTTGCCAGAATTTACGTTAGGATCAATTCCGCCGCCAGAGCTTGGCGCCAGCGGATCGTCAATAATTACTGTATGCTTACTGGTTACTTCAATCTCACTAAATTCACCGGTTGAATCTTTGTACCTTCTAAAGGCTTCTTCAATCATCTCATCAGTTAAAGTAACCCCTTCAGAGTTGATGTAAGGGCCAGGAGAGTTTAATTCTTTATCAATGCAATCAGGCACACCGTCCAAATCGTCATCTTGAGGGCAGCCATTGGCTTCAACAGGTCTGCAATCCTCAGGAGTATAAGCACAGATGTCCTGGAAGTCGACCACACCATCCATGTCCGTATCGAAGGTGTCTTTGGCAAAAATATCCACTTCCCATGGATCTTTGACAGGTTCATCTTCATCTTCTTTTTTGTCGAGAGCCTTTAGACTGTAACTTACAGTGAAATTAGAAAACAGGAACTTGTCTTTACCTTTTGTACCTGCTCTTTCTCCAATGCTCTCTGACGTAACATTGTCAACCAAATCCGTAGTGGTGAAGTGCATGGTAGAAGCAATTCTGAATCTGAAATGATCGGTAATGTTGATGTTGAATCCAACTCCAACGGGAAATGCCCATGACCGTTCCGGATATTGACCAAGTCCATCAATGTTTTGCTCTCTTAAATCCGTTTCATAAATATAATCACGCTGAATAAAGATGGCTGAACTGGCATTGGGATCGTTTTGTGCCAGGTTTCTGATAGATCCGTCATCCCAATAATGATATCTGTTACCATTGATATCGTATAAATCTGTTTTAGATAAGAACTCGAACGACTCAATACCCACATAAATAAAAGGCTCTATATCTCTTTCGCCTCTTTTCTTTTTAAGCAGATGATCAAAATTGTAGCTCAAACCAATACCTCCAGATCGAATTCTGGATTCAAAGTTGAGATTTCGGGTCAGATTTTCAATAGACCTCTCGTTGGCGCTCACACGACCGAACATGGTATGGAACTGAAAATCCAAATAATCCGTAATAGGGTGGGTGAAACGCAATTCTGCTGCCAATCTGCTCACTGTTAAGTGTTGTCCTTTGTTATTATTGAAGATGTCTCCAAAGAAAGTCAGATTGCCTGCCCCTAGTCCCAGGTAAGGCTTGTATCTCAAATCCAGGTTGCCATCAGCTCCTGTTCGCGCATCATCGTCTGTTGCAGATTGTTCTTGTTCGGAATTCTCAGGGAGTGAGTCTTTATGCACTTCAAAAGCCATCCCGTTTAAGGAAAGAATACAAAGTATGACGAGTAAGCTTTTTTTCATATCCATCTAGCAGCAAACTATTTGTACGGATAAAATAGTCTGAAGGTTATTCAAAAATCGCAAAAAAAGGACACAATAAAAAATGTGTCCTTCAAAGTAATTCACAAGCTGCGGTTCAAAGCAGTTCTAGAAGTTGGGTTTGAGCAGATACTGAGAATAGAAGTCGTCAATTTCTTTTACCGCTTCTTCAGCTGTATCCACTAACTTTATGAGGTCCAAATCATGCCGGCTTATGTTGGCTTCTTTCTGAAGCATGGTGTCCTTTATCCAGTCTAGCAGACCCGACCAGTAATGAGTACCTACTAAAATGATAGGGAAACGTTCTATCTTTTTAGTTTGAATGAGTGTCATGGCTTCAAAGAGTTCGTCAAGTGTGCCAAATCCTCCCGGAAGGACAATAAATCCCTGGGCATACTTAACGAACATGACTTTTCTCACAAAGAAATAATCAAAATTGATGAGTTTGTCATTGTCAATGTATGGATTGCTACTTTGTTCAAAGGGTAAATCAATATTCAGACCTACAGATGTTCCATTGCCCAATTTGGCGCCTTTGTTACCAGCCTCCATGATTCCGGGACCTCCACCGGTTATGACGCCATATCCCTTACTGGTAAGCATTTCAGCAATTTCTACAGCTTGTTTATAATACGGGTTGTCTTCTTTAGTTCTCGCAGATCCAAAAATGGACACACAAGGGCCAATCTTGGACATGGTTTCGTAGCCATCAACAAATTCAGACATAATTTTAAATATGGCCCAACTGTCATTGGTTTTGGTTTCGTTCCAGTCTCTTTGCGGGAACTTTGAGTTGTCTTGATTATCTGACATTATAATTCTTTTTTGAGGTATTTTCCTGTAAAACTATTTTTTTCTTTAATAAGTTGTTCCGGTGTTCCTGAAAAGATCACACTTCCGCCTTTTTTTCCGCCATCCGGACCAATGTCTATGATATGATCAGCCACTTTGATGATGTCCATATTGTGCTCAATTACAATGACGGTGTTGCCCGAATCTACGAGTCTTTGAAGAACCTCCAACAACATACGAATGTCTTCAAAATGGAGTCCTGTAGTCGGTTCGTCCAAAATGTAAACGGTTTTACCAGTGCTTTTTTTAGAGAGTTCTGTGGCCAATTTTACGCGTTGAGCTTCTCCTCCTGACAGTGTGGTGCTTGCCTGACCCAAGGTGAGATAACCAAGTCCAACTGAGCTCAAAGTATCCAGTTTTCTCTTGATTTTAGGATAGTTGTCGAAAAACTGACAAGCCTGATTGATGGGCATATCCAGCACATCATTGATTGATTTACCTTTATAACGAACTTCCAGAGTAGCCCGGTTGTAGCGTTTTCCCATACAACCTTCACATTCCACGTACACATCAGGTAAGAAGTTCATTTCTATGGTGCGCACGCCGGCACCTTTGCACTCTTCGCATCTACCACCTTTTACATTGAAGGAGAAGCGCCCCGGTTTATAACCTCTTATTTTGGCTTCCGGTAAGTTCGTAAAAAGCGTCCTGATGTCCGAGAACAGGCCAGTGTATGTAGCGGGATTGGATCTTGGAGTACGACCAATTGGAGATTGATCTATGTCAACTACTTTATCCACATATTCCAGTCCTTTGATCTTATCATAAGGGAGTAGAGCGTCTCATTGATCAAAGTGCTCTTACCACTTCCCGAAACACCTGTTACACAAATGAAACTACCCAATGGGAATACCACTTTTTCTCCTTTAAGGTTATTGCCCTTGGCACCTTCCAAAGTTAGTTTTTCTTTGCCCGCTTTTCTCCTTTTTTTTGGCGTTTCAATATTGATTTTGCCATTGAGGTACTGACTGGTAATGGAATCAGATTTTAGCAAGTTCCCAGGTGTGTCATTTGCCACAATTTCACCACCATTAATACCTGCTCCCGGACCAATGTCTACCAACCAATCGCTGGCAAGCATCATGTCTTTGTCGTGTTCCACCACTAAAATAGTGTTGTCAGCTTCCTTTAGTCTTTTTAAGGAGTTGATCAAACGGTCGTTATCTCTTTGATGCAATCCAATACTTGGTTCATCCAGAATATACAGAACATTGGTGAGCTCCGTGCCAATTTGCGTGGCCAACCTTATTCGCTGAGCTTCACCGCCAGACAGGGTTTTAGCAGATCGGTTTAAGCTTAGGTAGTCTAAACCTACATCCATTAAGAAGTTAATTCTAGATCTGGTTTCTTTGATGATCTCTGTTCCAATTTTCAGTTGATCATCATTTAAACGTGATTCCAAATCTTGAAAGAAAGCGTGTAACTCGCTGATATCTCTTTGAGCCAGATCATGAATAGGGGTGTTGTCAATTTTAAAATGACGTGCTTGTTGGTTAATTCTTGCGCCATCACAGCTTGGACAGTTTTGAGTATTCATGAAAGTTTGCGCCCATCTTTTGTATGCAGGGCTACTGCTATCATAGTAGTGCCTTTCAATGAAGTTGGCAAGCCCTTCAAAGTGAACCGTTTTTTCACCTCCTTTTTTCGATTTATAGGAGATTGATTGCGGCAGTCCATACAATATTTCGTTCAAATGCTCTTCAGAGATGTCTTTAACAGGTGTTTTGATGGTATACCCTCTAGCTTCAAGCAAGGCTTCAATTTTTTCAATGAACCATTGGTTTTTCATTTCCCTTAATGGCTCGATGGCGCCTTGTTTGATGCTTAGTTTGGGGTTAGGAATGAGCTTATTCTGATCAATTTCTGTGATTACACCCAAACCAGAACACTTGCTGCAGGCTCCATATGGAGAATTGAAGGAGAATAAATTGGGTTCAGGTTCATTGTAAGAGATGCCAGAGTCTTCACATATCAACGCTCGAGAAAAATGATGCAGCTGGTTAGAGTCATGTTCCAGGATCATCATACTGGCTTTGCCAATGTTCAGCGCCTGTTGAATACCTTGAGCAATTCTGGTTTTGTCATCTTCCTTCACGGCAATTCGATCGATCACCAATTCAATGTCGTGAATTTTATATCTGTCTAGTTTGATGTCGTTTTGCAGATCAACAATCTCTCCATCGACCCTCATTTTTGTAAAACCACGTTTCCGATACTGTTCAAAAAGATCCTTATAATGTCCTTTTCGTCCTTTAATAAGAGGTGCGAGGACAACTATTTTCTTTCCGTCGAAGGTTTTTAGAATAAGTTCTTTGATTTGATTCTCGGTATACTTAACCATTGGTTTGCCTGAGACATAAGAATATGCTACACCAATTCTGGCATACAATAGTCTTAGAAAGTCATAAATCTCAGTGATAGTGCCCACAGTAGAGCGTGGGTTCTTGCTTACTGTTTTCTGTTCTATCGAAATGACCGGACTTAAACCAGTTATGCTGTCTACATCTGGTCTCTCTACGCCACCTAAAAACTGCCTGGCGTAACTGGAAAAAGTATCGATATAGCGTCTTTGTCCTTCAGCGTAGATGGTGTCAAAAGCCAGAGATGATTTCCCCGAGCCACTGAGACCAGTGAAAACGATTAGCTTGTTTCTGGGGAGTTTAACCGACACGTTCTTAAGGTTGTGAACGCGTGCCCCTTCAATCTCAATATATTGATCTTCCACAGGCGATTAATATTGATCGATTGGCTTCAAATTATATCCCTGGGCAGGCACTAAGATTCTATAGGTCTTTTTAGTGCTGTTTGGTAGATTTTTCTCCCTCAGCCATGGGTTCAATTTTTTTAGAATTTTGTAATTAGTTCCTTGAGACAAGGCAAAATCTGATAAATTATTGATAGTGGAATCCACTTCAAGAACTTTAGTATCATGTTCAGGATAGAGGTCTGAATCTATTAAGTTAAAGCCAAAATCCTTTGGGTTCTCTAAAATGTGCTTGGCTGCCAGAATTCTGAAGACATATCGACTGGTTTCGTTATTTAAATACAAGTCGTAATAGTTATTCGTTTTTTGCTCTTTCAATCGATTGCTTAAACCACCCATTCCCATGTTGTATGATGCTGCCGCTGCGGTCCAATTGCCAAATTGCTTGTACGCATTCTTAAGGTATTTACATGCAGCAACGGTCGCCTTCTCTACTTGATACCGCTCATCTACGTATTTATTTACCTCAAGACCATAAGAGCGTCCGGTAGTTCTCATAAATTGCCAAAAACCGGCAGCACCTGCCGGGGAAACAACATTGTCGAGCCCACTCTCAATAAGAGCCAGGTATTTGAAATCAAGAGGCACATCATTGGCTTTTAAGATTGAATCGATAATCGGAAACCACCTGTTGGCTCTTTTTTGAAAAAGAAATGTTTGCGAGTGCCAGTAGGTATTCACTATGAATTCGCGATCCAGGCGTTCGCGAATATCCATGTCCTGCAGAGGAACAGGTTCTCCGGCAAAACTCAAAGTTTCGGGAAGAGGAACTGAGAATATTTTGTAGTGATCTCGAATGTGCGAACGGCGATCGACTTGAATTTCTTCAGAACTTGTTGCGGACTCGTGGTTATTAGAATGTGTTTTATTTGAGTCTGAATCTTTTTGCTTGGAGAACGAAAAAAGATTAACGGCAAATGCCAAAACGGCTATCAAAGCGAGTGATATGCCTATTTGTTTGATGTATTTCATGATTTTCTAATCTTATCTTTATTGAGGTAAGTAATATAAAAGAATATACCTAGAACTAAGATAGCAAAACCAGTGAAAACCAGTGTATGTAAATGTGTCCAGTCTTCTAAAAATCTAATAATAATGGCAGTTAAGAAGGTGCAGAGAGCAGCAAGACCAAGGAAAATAAAACCAACTTGAGTATCGGTCAAACCCAGATAAGATAAATTGTGCGTTGTATGATCTTTTCCACCTACAAAAGGCGACTGTTTTCTTCTGAGTCTGTTGATAGACACCACGGTTGTGTCGACTATAGGAACCAAAAAACATAGAATTACCATCACTATTTGACGGGATTGAACAATGGTGCCTTCCATTCCTTTCGAGTTCCACAAAAATTTAATGCTTACAGCCGCAAGAAATAAACCCAAAAACTGACTGCCCGTGTCACCCATAAACATTTTCGAAGGATGCCAGTTGTAGAAAAGAAAACCAACAAGCCCTGCCAAAACCCCGAGCATGGTAATGTATTCAAATTCCGTACTTAGTCCCATCATATACATGTATATCAATATGGCGACCAAAATACAGGAAGAGGTAATGCTCGTAATACCATCCATATTGTCTAGCATGTTAATCGAATTCATGATACCGATTACCCAGAAAATGGTTACCGCATAATTCATCCATTCGTAAGGAAAGGTTTTAACGTAAACCCCTGCACTGATCATTATAACTCCACATGCTACTTGAACGAGGAACTTAAGCAAGGGTCTTGTATTGTATGCATCATCTGCTAGTCCCATAAGGAAGGCCAGGGAAGAGGCTCCAATGAGTGCCAGGGCAGAGGGGGCTTTGAAAATTCCATCAGCCTCAAATAGAATTCCATAACAGGCAATTGATATGAGAAATACGATATAGAATCCAATTCCTCCCAGTGCAGGTTTGGATACTGAACTCCATCTGATAGTAGTTCCTTTTTGATCTCTGATACCCAGTGTTTTCGAAAATTTAAGAATGATGCCATTGAACAGCAGTGAAAAGCCTACAATAGCAATAAAGAAACTCGCATAAATCCAGAATTGATACTCTTCTTTAAACATAATCAAATGCGGATCTGAAGTTTTTAAATGAAGGGTAATTATTGTCTTTTTCTGAGAGAATAGGTTTTTTGATTCCCCAATCGATTGCCAGCTCCGGATCATTCCAGTTTAAACCGCCTTCACTTGCCTGGTTATAGTAATTAGTGCACTTGTATAAAAAGCGGGTGTTGTCTTTAAGAGTTAAGAAACCATGTGCGAACCCGGGTGGGATCCACATAACAAATTTATTTTCTGACGACAGCACGGTTTTGAAATGTTGCCCATAGCTAGGAGACCCCTTGCGGATATCTACAGCAATATCTAGCACTGCCCCTGATGTAACCCTGACCAACTTACCTTGGTCATGTGGAGGATTTTGAAAATGGAGTCCACGCAAAATGTTTTTGCTAGAAAGAGATTCATTGTCCTGCACAAAGTTTAGGTCTTCAGGAATCATATCTGCTCTAAATGATTCAAAAAAGTAGCCTCTGTGGTCTCCAAAAACCTTAGGTTCAAAGACACAAATACCATTCAAAGTTTTTTCAATTAGTTTCACTTCCGATTAAATAGTCTTTTATACCAGGGCAAGCCTTCCTGTTCATCTGAATAATAATTCCCATAACCATATCCGTAGCCATATCCATAGCCATATCCGTAGCCATAGTTGTTGCCGTATGGAGATTTTTTGGAATCAACACTGTTAAGAATTACCGACAAGTGTTTGATGTCATTCTCTAAAATGAGTTTATCAATATTCATCACAAACTGTCTTTTCGAGTAGCCCGCTCTCACAATATAAATAGGATAATCGGCCATTTGAATGGTTGGAATTCCGTCAGTTACAAGTCCAATAGGCGGGTTGTCAAACACAATGATGTCGTAAGTCTTTTTCAACTCAACCAACAACTCATCCAGTTTGCCATTTATAATGAGTTCTGATGGGTTCGGAGGAATTGGACCTCCGGTAATGTAATGTAGATTTTCAAGTTCACTGAATTTGATGCAGTCATGGAGTTCACTCTGACCAATGAGAAGAGAACTCATACCGATATCGTTGGACGTGTTGAAGCCTTTATGAATTTTGGGTTTCCTCATGTCCAAATCGATGATAATCACTTTTTTACCTGAAAATGCAAAAATACCTGCCAGGTTAATGGAAACGAATGTTTTTCCTTCTCCGGAAATTGTGGAGGTAACGGCAACTGTTTTTGGTCCTGGACTGCTGTTGATGAACTGGAGGTTTGTTCTCACAGATCGGAATGACTCCGCCAGAATACTCTTTGGATTTTTGTCGATTAACAGTTGAGATACAGGGATGTTATTGGGATATTTAGGAATATTTCCAAGCAGACTAACCTGTGCTGAGGAAAGATCTTGAATTTCTTTTAAAGTATTGATCTGACTGTAATAGAGGAATCTCACTACAACCAATGTGAAGGATAGAATAAAGGCCAATATTCCGAACCCTGCATAAATGAGTGTTTTATTCGGAGAAATAGGTTGTTTGGGAACTTGAGGACTCTGAAGCAATCTTGTGTCTGAGGTAAACCCTTTCTTTGCGATATGGTACTCAATGATTCGTTTGAGCAGCATAGAATGAAACTCAATATTGATACTGTGAGCACGGTTGAGTTTAGCCAGTTCTATCTCTTTTCGAGGAAGATTTAGGAAGTTGGCGTCTATTTGAGCTAGTTTTTTCTTTTTGATGTCTTTATCTTTTTTCAATTGTAAGAGCAAAGAATTAACTCCTTCTTTGATCAAGTCAACTTCTACATCAATTTGCTTGACGAATTTTTTGTATTGGGTACTATTCTCAGTAACACCAGATAATTGTTCTTTCTCAATCAGTAGGGTTTTTAATTTGTTCAAATGAGACTCTAAGGTCTGCTCAAATTTAGTGCCTACAAGAAGAGGAATAATGCCATAGGCATCAATGCCCTTTTCTTCCTCAAGAGTGAGGTGGATTTGTTCAAGTATTTGGAGGTCTATTTCAAGTTGTAACAGATTTTCTTCAAGCATGCTCGACTTTTCAAGATAATCTTTTCCTATGCTTCCAACCTCCTTTACACGGTTCAGTTTTTTAAACGTAACTAGCTTTTTTTCAGATGCATCCAGGCTATCAGCCACTACTTCAAGTTGTTGCTCCAAGAAGGAAATGATATTATCAAAGCCCTGAACATTTCTACTGGTATCAAAACTGATAAATGTGTTGGCCACAGAAGATACAATGTCATACGACAAGATAGGATTGGCATTCCTAAATGCTATTTTAATCGTTTGTGCATCTGCATTTTCAATTTCTATTGCCAAATTAGGCTTGAGTTCTTTTAAGACCGCGTTTTTGTGATTGAGTACGAAGAACAGTTTATTATTTTCGAGTTGTTTAGAAAAACCTTTCGCATTTATCACAGATATTTTTGCAGAAAAATGCGGTGTTTTAATTGTTTCTCCTGATTTTAACTTGAATTCTTGTTTTTTTTCGCCAATTGAGTAAGATAGTGTCAACTTTTGCTGGGAGCCTTCGACATAAATCGGAATTCCCTGAATGGCTGTTGAATCAGTGTAAAGAAGATCAGTCACTACGAATAATGACTTTTTGTAGTTTTCCTCAGTTAGGATTTTGCCTTCGGTGTAATACCTCACATTTAAAGGAAGCTCTGAAACTGCTTTGGAGAAGAGTAAATTAGATTTAAGCAGTTCTATATCTCTACTTAAGCTAGTATTACCAATACCCCCTCCTGCATCAAAGACAACATTAGCAGAGTTCTTATTGTTGATCTGGACAATGGCTTTAGATTCATACATTGGAGAGGTATAACGAACGATCATATATGCACAAGCAATACACATAAAAAGGATAAGCAGAATCAGTATGAAAGATCTCTTAAATAGGAAAAAGAACAACTTTGGATCAAATTCCGTATTCAATGTGGAGATTTTGGCTCCGGCATTCTGTTGATTAATCTGATCCGACATTAGTTTCTGATTGTTCTGAGAACCGTATAGACAATAATTGTGCTACTGATAATAGAAACGATAGGAGCAATATCGCGAATGATTTCCCGCCCAATTTCCGGCACCGGTTCAACGTAAATGTAGTCGTTGGCCTGTACTAACATGTCAGTATATTTTAAGCCTTCAATTGTAGACATGTCCAGGTGGTAGACATGTCTCACGTTATCTACATACCTCATCAATTTAATATGACTGGCATTTCCTCTATCATTAATGCCACCAGCTGTGGCTAGTACCTCCATGAGGGTTGTATTGTTGTTACTCAAAGTGACGACCTTGGCATCTCCTCCTCCTCCGGGAAAAATAATGACACGTTTATTGGTCACCTGAAGCTGAACGAACGGTTTTACATACCTTTCACTGTACAACGATTCTAAAGTGTCTTCGGCTTCTCTCAATGTCAAACCAGCAAGTTTTACCCTCCTTAATTCAGGGATTTTAGCTGTACTGTCTTTATCAATGAGGTATTTAATTGCATTTCTATTGGCATTAACAAGACCTCTTGCCGCTCCATTATTCCCATTTCCATTAAGTGTGCTTGATATGCCTTGCTCAAGAACAATGTAGCCATCGTTGTCATAAAGCAGAAACTGTATGATATCATTTGGAGCGAGTCTGTATTCTTTGGCACTATTAATCACAGAGTCCGTTAGTTCTTCATAAACGTACTCTTTGTGAGTTTTTAGCATGAGATTTGTGTTGATGGAGCAACTGCTACAAAAAATAACCAATCCCACCAGTGCGATAGTAAGTAATTTAATCATAATCAAGATTACAGGAGCAAAAATACCATTTTAATTTATCTCTTCTAGTAATTTGCCGTAAAGTTGGTCCATTTCACCGACAAGCCTGGAATAATGGAATTTTTCGAACGCAAATTTTTCTCCTTCACGACTCATGGTTTTTCTAAGATCTTCATTGTTCAGAAGGCTTAATAGGTTCTGGTACAAACCATCAACGTTCTGTGATTCTGACAGCAAGGCAGTTTTGTTCTCTAATACAATGTCTTTGATGCCTCCAACATCAACACTCACAATTGGCTTGCTTGCTGCCTGGGCTTCAATCAAGGTAACTGGAGTGCCTTCGTTTAAGGAACTTAAAGCTATGATGTCCGAACCAGCGTAAACACGCTCTGTATCTTTGATCCAGGAGGTAAAGCATATGCTTGATTTTTGGGTAGGATCTGATGTGAAGTCAATGTTCATTAGGCGACAAAATGCTTCCAATTCAGAACGCATTTCCCCATCTCCAACAATAAAAGCTCTAACTGGTATATCATTCTTTTGTTTGATGTTGACCAATGCTTCAATGAAAAGTTTGTGGTTTTTGATTGGGACCAATCTACCAATTATGGAGACTGCAATTTCATGGTCGTCAAGCGAATATGTATTTCTGAATTGTTGTCTAAGCGCTTCCTGATTAACTCTGAATCTTTCCAAATCGAACCCCAAATTAATGACTTCAAATTTCTCCGGAGCTGCAATTTTATGAATCATGCTTAGCTCATGTTTCTGAATGTCAGAAATGGCGACAATTTTACTGGTTTTCTTCGCCAGGTATCGTTCAATGTTTTTGTATAACCTGGTTTTTGTCTTTCCGAAATAGGAATGAAAAACATGTCCATGAAAAGTATGTACAATCACTGGGACCTTTAATCTGTGTGCCGCTAGTCTGCCCAGGGTTCCTGCCTTTGCAGCATGTGTGTGCACTATATCTGGTTTGAAATCTTTGATAGCCTTCTTAATTTCAATGTAAGCCTTCCTGTCATTTCTTAAGTTGAGCGACCTATGCATGTCTCCTATATATTTGGGTTCAATGTCCAAAGATTCCAGGATGAACTCAGAACTATCCTCAGAAGCATCCTTAACACCTCCAAGCAACATGGTGTCATATTTGGGCGCAAGATGTTTTGTGAGGTAAGCGGCATTAAAAGTTGGCCCTCCCAGATTAAATCTATTGATGATTCTCAGAATTTTAGGCATGATGTTGTTCTAACCATTTATGTAATACAAATATGCTCCATAGTGGGTATATGACATCTCCTGAAGCTGTTTTTTTAAGTTGATTATGGAGCTTGCTCAATTCCGAATATTGAATGACACCAAATTTTTGACACTGTTCCTCCGATATTTGATAAAGAAATTCTTCTTTCAAATCGCCTTGAAGCCAATCCTTGACAGGTATTTCAAACCCGTGTTTTTGACTGGTAAAAACCCATTCGGGAACCAATTCTTTAAAGTGTTGAAAAAGCACATTTTTATTTTGGTATTTACTGAAGAGTGTTTTCGATCGAAACTGTCTGGATGCATGTACAACATCAAGGTCTAAAAACGGAACCCTCACCTCCAATGCATGTGCCATGCTCATTTTATCAACCTTGTTCAACATGTCGTTTGGCAAAATAAGCTCCTGGTCCATGAGTAAAAAATCTCTAAAATCTCCGTTGAATTGTTGAGAGATTTTATATCCGTTATATGCTCGATCAATCAGCTTCTTGCACTGTTCTGTTTTTGTAAATGATGCGAGTCTTAGATAGCGATCTTTTGGTGACAGTCTGGAAAGCTCGCTCCATTTTTTTAACTGCCTGATCTTGTTGCCCGTTTTGGTTTCCCTGTTGCCTTCAAAGGGAATTAAACGACCAATTTTCGTAGCTGCATTTTGAGCAAATGAGGGGTGAAGGCTCATCCACAAAGCACGGTGTTTATTGTATCCGGCAAATAGTTCATCTGCGCCATCACCGCTCAAAGCAACCGTGATTTCTGAACGTACGTGATTAGACAATGCGTAAACAGCAGCACTGCTGGAGTCGGCAAAGGGTTCATCTAATTTCGCTATCATATCGTTAAAATAGGAAGCGGCTGTCCGACTGTCGAGTCGAATAGTGCTGTGCTTAC
>JAUILH010000082.1 GCA_030433115.1 Bacteroidia bacterium
CCAATCACCTCTGAGTGGGCATGTTGAGACATTTGTCTGATTAGATGGTCACGGTATTGTTGTGGCATCCAGTCCTTGGGCTCAATCTTTTGTTCGGCCTCAATTTTGGCTTCAAATTGAGGCAGTTTTTGTGGGTCTTCATTTATCTCTGCCATGTGTTAATTATTTAGTGTTCTATAATTTTATGTGCTTTTAAGTTTGTAATGCCCCAGTTGTCAAGTTCTTCCTGCGACCATAGTTCTGGGAAGAAAACGCGTTTTTGGTATTTGGGATGCATGTATTTCTTCCAATTACTGCCTCCTGTGGCTTCTGCTTCTTCATCTCCGCTATCCAGATACTTGGCGGCAGCATCAAAATGAGCCATAACCCACAGCACATTCACTGTATGATCGTAATGCCTCATCGCATTTCTCAGTTCCAGATTAGCTTGGTCCTCCTCAGGAAGAGACTTAAATTTCGACCAAAGGTTAAGTGTATTGTACGTTTTCATGAAGGTGATAAAGTCATCCATGTAGCGCTCTTCAAACAGTTGAATAAGTGTAGATTTTTCACCTGTTTGGTGGTCTTTTCCGGCAGCCTGCCAATATAAATGATCGTAGGCATGAGAAAATGGCGTATTTCTGTCTATGGTTGCTCTGAATCTGATGTCTATCAAATTAATCAGTTCTGTAGAAGCAAATTCTACCATTCTGTATTGCGCACTTTGAAAGCCACTGGCAGGTGTGAGCGTGTCTCTGAACTGCATGTATTGCTCAACTTCCATGCCTTCTCCCATAATTTCAAATGAAGATGAGAGCATGTCGAAATACCGACTAATTCGATCTAGTCTTTGGGCGAAAAAATGAGTTGTTAATGCTTCATTGAAAGCCACTTGTTTGATCTCCCAGAGGATCATTTTGAAAATCAACTCATTGATTTGATGGTACATAATAAATACCATTTCATCTGGTAGAGTGGTTCTTTGGGTTTGTAGATTCAGCAGGGCATCTGTTTGAATGTAATCCCAGTAGGTCATTGGTTTTGCGTAGAGCAATCCCCGCAAATGGGTGTCCACATTCTGACCAATGGCATCATATTTGGCTTTTAGGTCTTTATATATGTTGTCTTCCATAGCTTAGTTTGATTTGGATTTGTTGCAACAACAAGTGCTGGCCGGATCTACAATGCCCTGATATCCTTTCTTTACATTGAATATTCTTTCAAAACCGTGAGCTTTTAGTATAGATGATGCGACAACAGATCGGTATCCTGATTTGCAGTAAACGTAGTATTGGTCAGATTGATTGAGATCTGAATGGTTTGCTTGAAGTGTGGCTAAGGGGTAGTTGATGGCGCCTTCAAAGTGCCCGGCTTCATATTCTGCCGGTGTGCGGACATCAAGAATTGTCTTTCCTTCAGGGTTCATGCGAAAATCGACAGGACAAACATTGCTCACAAGTGATTCGTTTTGATCGGCGTCTCTCCAGCTCTGCATGCCTCCTTTCAGGAAACCTCTGACGTTTTCATAGCCTACGCGCGCAAGCCTTAGTACAGATTCTTCTTCTTTATCCGTGTCGCAAACCAATAGAATAGGGGTGTCTAGATTAGAAATTAATGTGCCCACCCAAACGGCGAATGTGCCATTTAAACCAATGTTTAGGGCTCCTGGTATGTGTCCTTGAGAAAATAAATCAGGAGTTCTGGTGTCTAAAACCAACATGTTGTAATCATCCCATAATGTTTTGAATTCGCCGACAGATAAGGCCTTCATTGATTGACTCATAATGTCATCCAGATTACTGGTGTAACCCAATTTATTGATTTGCGCATTTTTTGGAAAGTACTGCGGTGGACTGGTAAGTCCTTCAGTTACCTTTGCTACAAAATCATCTTCAGAGCTGGCTTGTAGGGCATAATTAGATGTCTTTTGTTTGCCAATCGTCGATTCTGTTTCATTGCTAAGCGCTTTACCACATTGAGAACCTGCACCATGTCCTGGATACACAACGGTTTCGTCGTTAAGAACCATCAATTTTTCATTGATAGATCTGTATAAATGTCTGGCAAGGTCTTCACGACTAAGGTCTGTTTTTACAGCTAAATCAGGACGTCCCACATCTCCAATAAACAATGTGTCACCAGTGAAAACAGCATGCTCATGTCCTTTTTCATCAATTAACAAAAAGCAAGAAGATTCCATGGTATGACCAGGTGTATGAAGGACTTTGAGTTGTATGTTGCCCAATTGGTAAATCTCTTCATCTTCAGCCACAATAATATCGTAATTGGCTTGTGCAGTTGGTCCGTATACTATATTCGCGCCTGTTTTTTTTGCCAGCTCGATATGTCCGGATACAAAATCGGCGTGAAAGTGGGTTTCAAAAACGTATTTGATTTGAGCCCCCCGTTCACTTGCCAAATCTAAATAAGCCTGAGTGTCTCTTATTGGGTCAATAATGGCTGCCTCTCCGTTGGATTCAATGTAATAAGAGGCCTCTGATAAGCATTTGGTATAAAATTGATGGATAAACATTTATTTTTCTGGTTTTAAATTTGTTATCTACTCTTTAGAGAAGTGTTTGTTTAATTGTTTTGTAATTCAGTTTGCCAGGATTTATAGTAGTTAGTGGTTTCAAGTTTTAAGGCTTCTTCGGTAATAGAAACAGGATTAAAAGGATCAATCATAACTGCAAGTTCTTGAGTTTCTTTCTTGCCAATACTTCTTTCAATGGCACCTGGATGTGGTCCATGTGGAATGCCTCCAGGATGCAGGGTGATTTGACCTTTTTCAATGTTATTTCTGCTCATAAAATCTCCATCTACATAGTAAAGTAGCTCGTCTGAATCGACATTGCTATGATGGTAAGGAGCTGGAATGGCTTCAGGATGGTAATCATAAAGTCGTGGAACGAATGAGCAGATGACGAAATTGTTGCCTTCAAATTGCTGGTGAATAGGCGGAGGCATGTGGATTCTGCCCGTCAATGGTTCAAAATCAAAAATAGAGATGGCGTAAGGATAATTATAGCCGTCCCAACCTACAACATCAAACGGATGATTTTCATAAATATAGGAATAGAGAATGCCTTTTTTCTTGATGTATACTTTAAATTCTCCAAGGTCTGTATAGGTTTTCAAGTCTTGAGGAAGTCTGAAGTCTCTCTCACAGAAAGGCGAATGTTCCAGCATCTGACCAAAATTGTTTCTATACCTTTCTGGTGTAAGAATTGGACTAAAGCTCTCTACCAGCAATAATCGATTGTCTTCAGAATCAAAATCAATTTGGTAAACAGTGCCTCTGGGTATCACCAAATAATCTCCGTACTTAAACTCAATATTCCCGTACATGGTTTTGAGCGTTCCTGAGCCCTGGTGCACAAATATCATCTCATCCGCATCCGCATTTTTAAAAAAATAGTCTTTCGAAAACGACTTTGGCGCTGCCAATCCAATATGCATGTCGTTATTGACGAATAAGGTTTTTCGGCTTTTGATGTAATCAGCTTCTGCCCGCAACTCGTAGCCCTTAAAACTTAGGGCTTTCATGTTGTCTTCCAGTGCGATTCTAGGTCTGATGTTTTGCGGTTCTCCAAATTCTTTTACACAAGTTGGTGGGTAGTGGTGGTATAACAAGGAAGACATGCCAGCAAAACCGGCTGTCCCAAATAATTCTTCTTGGTAAAGCTGACCGTCTTCCTTTTTAAATGTTGTGTGTCTTTTATGTGGAATGTTTCCTAAGGAATGATATCTGGGCATGGCATATATTTGATTGTAAATGACGTTCGAAAAGTGCCAAAATCATATGCGTTTGGTCAGAAGCAGACCTGACATTTGTCAGGATTGAATTAGAATACATTTTAAATGAGAGTGATCAATAAGAATGAGTGAAGAATTAAACAATTAGACAGTCTCGTTGCGACTAATTTGCCTGAAATCAACATATTGTCTATATTCCATAAAACTTATGCTATGAAAATACTGTCTACACTTTCCTTATTACTGTCGCTCGGAGCAATACAAGCTCAAGTGGTAACTTATGATATTCCTTTCAGTCAAACAATTGGTTTACAGCAAACCACTGGTGATATTTGTTCCGCGCCATTCAATATTGAAGAAGCATTTCAAGCTACGCAAGGAAATTCATGGGGATTTACCTGGACAAGTGCAAACTCGGGAACAGCAACTTCTGTAGATATCACCTTGGGATTTACTGTTACGGACGGCGGAGGAACTTTTCCCACAACTTTGAACGGATCTACCAGCTTTAACGTTACGGATGGTACAGCCAAAACATGTGAGAATAGTACCATTCTCACGTGGAGTGTTGATCCGGCCAATTATAATTCAGGGGGCTCAAACACTTTTATGGTGGATTTTGCAACTGCAACAAATGTCAGCCAGGTTGATAATTTACCTTTTCCAGGAGATCCTTTTTTTCGAGTAACTGTGAATTATACACCTTGTGGAACCGTTGATACCTCAGTCACTCAAAATAAAAATACACTTACTGCTAACGCCACAAATGCGACCTATCAGTGGTATGATTGTGAGGCTGGAATGATTGTTACAGGAGAAACTGCTGTATCATTTACACCAACAAGTTCAGGAGAATATGCGGTGATAGTAACGGATATTACATCCGGATGCAAGGATACCTCATCTTGCTATTCTGTTATGATAACTGGTGTAGAAGAGTATCAATCAGACCATTTGATCGTTTACCCTAATCCTGCAAACAACCAGATTTCAGTGAGCATTGATGAATACAGAGGTCCGGCAAATGTGTTGATCTATGATCTCCACGGAAGGTTGGTTTTGTCCAATAACTTGTCGATAAATGGGATTGAACCTATGTTAATTGGAATTGACCATTTGCCAAATGCACATTATCAATTAAAAGTCATTCTTGAAGAACGGGTAGTGACTGGAAGATTCGTCAGGCAGTAGTTCCATAAAGGCAACTGTGATCAATAGATCGCGTTATAGTAGCGTAAATGACAATTAGGAGCATTTTATTACTGGTTATGTTGTTTGGAGTTGGCGAGAGTCATGCTCAAACCTTCACCAACGGCGACTTAAATGGTTCTGTCAATTTTGTGAGTGTGCCTACTGGCTGGACTCAAATTCCTGAAACAGATCCTATTTGCCAGGCAAATACACCTCCGGAAGCAACTGTGGACATTTTGGATGCTACCGGTCCCAATCAGGTAGGTGGTGTGGCTGGAATCCCCCAATCAGGCAACACCTTTTGTTCCGGACTGCATTCCAGTGATAATGGGGCGTTTTTATGGCATGAAGGCTTGATGCAAACTGTGAATGGCTTTACAATCGGAACACAATATTCGATTAACTTCCATCAAACAATAGTGAAGCAACAAAACGCCATTGATGGTTCTGGTTCGTGGCGCGTCTATGTGGATGGGAATTTGATTGCAACAACTGCCGTGAGCACAAGTAACCTGGCCTTTGATGATGTGAATTTGATTTGGGATTGCCGGGTGGTGACGTTTACAGCAACCGCCAACACGCATACCATTAAATTTATTCCCTGGGACGATGATGCGAATCTAACCAACAGTCCGGCAGATGCTACAGGTGGTCTGAGAATGGGAATTGATAACATTGCATTTGTTGTCCCGGCAGATCCAACTATTACACCTGTTGGACCATTTTGTGTGAACGAACCGCCTATTAACCTAACTGCCGTTGATCCGGGAGGGCAGTGGACAGGTCCGGGAATTACGGATGCTATTTTGGGCACCTTCGACCCAGCAACCGCAGGCATTGGCAATCATGATATAATTTACACCATTCCCATTGGTTGTGGATTTGAGGATGATACCATTACCATATCAATAGTGAATGGAGTGAATGCTGGGTGGACAGACCCCGGACCAATGTGTGCAAACGATCCAATGATAGATTTGGACCTATTAGTTACAGGTGATCCCGGAGGTGTCTGGTCTGGCAATGGAGTTGTTGGAAATATGTTCGATCCGTCTGTTGGTAGCTCTGCGATAACTTATTCAGTGGGTGTGGCACCATGCAATGAAGATTCAACGATTAATATTTTTGTGAATGCTTTAGATGATGCGAGTTTTTCTTATTCGCAAAGCACATTTTGTCTTCTGGATGCCAATCCAACAGCAAATATTACTGGTTTAATCGGGGGAACGTTTACTATTGACAACGGGGGAGTCATTGATCCTTCAACCGGAGAGGTGGACCTGAACAATTCGGGTGTAGGGACTTTTACCATCACTTATACCACAAACGGACCATGTCCAAATACGGAAATATTTATTTTAAATGTTGGCAATGCCGATGACACAAGCATTGATCCAGCCGGACCTGTATGTGAAAATGGTCTGGTGATCTTAATGAATGCAGCTACTGCCGGTGGAGAGTGGTCGGCAACTTGTGGCGCATGTATTGATGCCAATACGGGAATTTTCGGTCCTGCCATTGCTGGTCCTGGAACGCACACGATTACTTACACCATTCAAGGTCAGTGTGGGGGTACGTCCACAACGAACATAGTTGTTGACCCGGTTGCTCAGGCAGCCTTTCAATGTTCTGCTTCAGAGGTTAGTTCTTCAGACCCTACCATTAGTTTTACGAATCAATCTTTGAATGCCACGGATTATTCCTGGGATTTTGGAGATGGCGTCACATCCACGGACGAAAACACAAGTCACTTGTTTAATCAGGGACAAGGTGAATACCAGGTTTGTTTAACAGCTATGAATACTCAGAACTGCAATGCAACAACTTGTAAAACGGTAAGCATTCAAGATGAGTTTATACTCTACGTACCCAACACTTTTACACCAAATGGAGACGGCACTAATGATGTGTTTAGACCTGTCTTGACCGGGTTTCAAGACGATTATTACGAATTGCTAATCTTCGATCGATGGGGGCAGGTTATTTTTGAAAGCAATAGCATTTCCTATAATTGGGATGGGACCGACCCATCTGGTGTTCAAGCCAAAATGGACGTCTATGTCTGGAAAATAAAGGTACGCGCTACTGGCAGTTATGCAGATGAGGAGTTTGTTGGACATGTGACCATTGTGCGGTAGGTTACCTTTTCGATTTGGGTGGTATATATTCTAAACACTATCCTGGAATTGGGTTTCTCAAGAAGGTCATTTCGACCAGCGCGGAGAAATCTATGTTCCTGATCTGGTAGAGATTTCTCGGCTTTGCTCGAAATGACAGTTAAATCATAAAATCACCCAATTCCAGGATAGTATTAGATACCAATAAGATCCTATGCTGACTAAACTAAAAACCATCTTGAAGTCTGATTACCATCCCTGGTTCATGGCATTTGTCTTTGTGTTTACTTTTGTGATTTGTATCATCGCAATCTATGCTTTTATTTTCTGGTTGACATTCTCAGAAAGGGGCGGTCAGCCGGATGAAGTAGGATACCGTTGGTGGGTAATGGGCCGAGTTAGTTTGTATTTATGTGTATTGCATGTACCATACTTAACTATTTTTTTGCTGTCGGCTCGTTTGAATAGCCTTAAAGTAGCTCGAGTGCTGCTGATTGGGATCATAATGACGGTTAGTACAAATCTATTGCTTGCCATTATCATATTTAGTTCAGAAGAACTGGGGACAGGGACATTAAATGATGAGGAACAGGCTGTCATTAAACGCATTCAGGAAGATTGTGATTGTGACTTGAGATTCTATTATGATCCCTCTCCACAATCGTGCGACAAGCAAGACTCTTTGAGAATTACTCTGCATCTTGATTATTATGATAGTCGCGATATCTTTTGCTTAAGATCGGAAGATGAATTGATAGAGAAGGGGCGAGCTTACTCAAAGGACATTGTCGCAAATTTTGATTTGTGTAATGGGTATCACTCCATTTCGGTTGATTTTTATCTGTCTAATCGTGATCGGAATAAAAACAGGGAACGTTTGTATTGTGATCGTGGATTTTCATTCGACATTCGAACTTTTGAAGTGATAAAAACTCATGAGTCTGGTATGGATAGTCGGATTGAAAGTCAGGAGATCTTAGGGATAAAGAATTAATTGAACCATAATTAGTGGAGTATAGATGTAATTGAACTTGTTTAAGCAACTAAACAAACCGTTTGATAAACTCCTGTTTCCGGTACCTGGAAATTTTCAGTTTCTTCTGGTCCGACATTTCTACCAGTCCACCGTCCTCCTTATGAAAAGCGGTTACGTGTCTTAGGTTGACTAAAAAGCTTTGATGAATTCTGGAGAAGCCAAATTCCTTGAGCAAATCTTCATAATACCCTAATGTTTTGCTAGAAGTGATGCGTTTCGAATCCTTCACTATAAAATGAGTGTAATTTCGGTCTCCTTCTAATCGGATAATGTCTTCAATCGATACGATATTGAAACCTTTTATGTGGCTAATAACCAATTTTCTTACATCATTTTTGTCACCGTAGTTTTCAACCAGAATTTTGAGACGTTTGTTGTTGTCAATGGATGTCAATTCATTTTTTTGAATGATCTTATGAACCAGCTTTTGTAGGTCGTCAGACTTTATTGGTTTCAAAAGGTACCCAAATGCACTGCATTCAAAAGCTTTTAAGGCATATTGGTCGTAGGCAGTAATAAAGATCACTTCAAAGTCCATATGATCTATTTGATTGAGGATGTCGAACCCGGTACCCTGGTGCATCCTAATATCCAGAAATAACAAATCCGGCTTTAAACTTTTAATCATTTCAACCGCCTGATCAATTTTGCTTGCCTGACCAATTACACTGACCTCTTCAGGAAAGAGATTCTCCAAGTGTTTGTTGAGCACAACTCGGGCATTTCTTTCGTCATCAACAATAATGGCTTTTATCATCGTTTTGGTATTTTAATGTTCACTATGGTCCCGCCTTCAGGGTTTTCCTTCAGAACCACATTTCCATCGTCGCCCAATCTTGCCTTAGTGGTCAGAATTCCTTGTGAGTTATGGTCTGAATTTGTGTTGAGATTGATTCCTACACCATTGTCCTGAACAGAGCAAAGTAAGTGCGTTTCATCTTCTTCAATGTTGATGAGCAAATGTCCGGAAGAATTCTTTGGTAGAATTCCGTGCCAAATGGCGTTTTCCGCAAATGGTTGAATGATGAATGGGGGAATTTGAATGCCACTATCCTCAAGCTCTTCACTGATGTTAATGGCGTATGAGAATAACGATTCTGTACGCGTTCTTTCCAAATCAAGGTAGAGACGAAGGGCTTTCAGTTCTTGTTTGATACTGATGGTCTCTTTTAAACTGTTTTCCAGCGTGATTCTTAAAAGCTTGCCAAAATCTGCCAAATAATCATCAGCTTTACTGTAATCCCTTTCCATGTATAGGCCTTGGATGCTATTTAGGGCGTTGAAAATAAAGTGTGGATTCATACTGGCTCTGAGTGCTCGTTGTTCCAAATCTGTTTTCTTCTGGTTGAATTCATTGGCTTGTTGAGCTTTAGCGACCTTTTGTTTCCAAAATAAAAAGGCTATGATGAAAATGATTAACAGTGCAACAATAGTGATGATAACGATCCAGTAGTTTCTTTTTTCAAGTTTTAATGCATTAATGTCCTTTTCTTGTTGCGTGAGTTCTAGTGATTGCTGTGCCAATTCCAGGGACTGTTGACTATTCTTTAGTTCTAATTCATTTTGCTCAATTTTAAAGCGCGCTTCTGCCAGGAATAGATCTTGTTTGATTTGCTCGCTTTCAAGGCTGTCTTTATAGACCACATGCATTCTGTAAGCATTGTAGGCTTTTTCATGATCTCCCAGTCCCTCGTGGATGGCAGCCAGGTTAAAGTAAACATCTAATAGGATACTCTTTAGATTTGATTTTTTAGCCATGGGAATCAAATCATTTATTATCACGATGGCTTCATCAGCATTCCCCTCAATTGTGAGTATTCCAGCCAGGTTAACCAGCCTTTGAACTCTCTCAGGGATTGTTTGTGCGGAGTCGGGAACCACTTTTCGGGCTTCATCAAGATAGAATTTGGCTTTTTCCATATCGCCCATTTGTCCGTACAATGCTGTCAAATTGCCATAATTCAACATAATCTTGTTGATGTCTTTGAGTGCCGTGTTGATCTCTAAAGCCAGGTTATAGTTTTCAATTGCATAGCCAGTGTCTCCTGAATAAAACCCAATATTTCCCATGTCATTATGGATTCTGGCCAGCCCTCTTTTATCATCCAAATCAATAAAGATGTCTCTTGATTTTGACAAGTGCTCTTTAGCTTTGTCTAACTTCTGCATGTAGCCATATAGCGTACCTAAACTGGCTAGCACTTTGGCTTCAAGAAGTTTGTTCTTTTGAGCTATGGCGGCTTTCAGCGCTTTAAAAACATGAGATAGTGCTTTTTCGTATTCTCCTGTTGCGGTGTAGGTTTCGGTTAATGCTGTCAATGCTTTCAACATGCCTTCATCATCATTTAGTTCATTAAAGATGTCAAAGGCCTGAGTCTCGAAATCGATGGCTTTATTAAGGCTCCCCATTTCCTTGAACATCAGAGCAATGTTGATCATAGAAGTCGCTAGATTTTTTTTAGTGCCTTTTTCTTTTGATAGGTCAAGTGCACTTTGTGCAAATCGCAATGCTCTGATATTTCTCCCTTTTACAAGCTTAATTTTGGAGATGAGAATGTGGGTTCTTATTTCAAGGTCTGTATAGTGGTAAAGTCTTGCCGTATCCTTTACCTCATAAGCCAACGAGTCTGCAGAGAAGGGGTCGCTTTTGGCCATCTCCCGGGCTGCGTTGTATTTTGCTTCTAAGTGTTTTAAAACTTTGTCCTGATTGGCTTGAGACAGTGAAAACAAAGGTGTTCCAAAAAGAAAAAGTGGTGTAAATATGAAAATGACAAAGTTTTTCAAATTTCAGTGAATATTTAATAAAGTTTAAGGGATGAAAATATAAGTATATATCCTCATCCCATTTTAATATCAATGCAGATTATTTTTAATTCATGCACTCACATGGGATCTCAAATGTTTCGGAAATCCCATTGATTTTCAAGGGAGCATAATGCCCATTTCCGTTGTAGTCTTGCTCAACCCATACTTCCATCTTTTTACAGTTTGTTCCACCAAATAGAACCAAAACATTCACACCTCTGGATAGAATTGCTCCAGAATATTTATTGCGTTCTACCACCCAGTCTTTACTGATTATGCGTGCACTGGATGGCATTAATCCATCAAGTTCTTCTTTAAGCAATAGCTTAATTTGTTGAGTAACCTGGGCGTTTTGCATACCAGTTTTTTGAAAGCACACTTCAGGGTTGGATTTTATTTTTGACAACCCACCTGAAGTCACTTTTAATTTGAGCTCGCCAATGGCAAACGGAGTTTCGGCAATCTGAGCCTCATGCCCATCCATAAAAGCCTCAATTCTCATGTCATAAGTGCCAGGACCAAGGTTTTGTAATACTTTTTGCATGAGATCAATGTATATACCTTTATCAGAATTATACCGTCCTCTCATGGTAAGTGCATCCGCATATAACTCAGGATTAGATCTGAAACCATCATAAATACCTGTATGAAATTTCCTACCGTTAATATAAAAGACATGGGTCATATAGGCATCATGATTGGCTTTTAAGCCTGATTCGGCATTGTCGAGTTTTTGATGCATTTCTTGTGGTGTATTGGGCATGAACCATCTAAAATAAATTGCTTGGTTGACATCCCAGGTCGATATGGCCATGCTTTCTGTGAATTTGTCACGAGAAACCTCAGAACTCAGAAAGAAAATTTTACCCTCATTTTCTGTAGTAATTTTGTTTTCTATCAGTCTCTCTTTTTGTAATTCTGACAGTCGTTGGTTAAGCTCAATCTTTTTTGCTTCAAACTCTTCCTTGCGGACGTCAGATATTTCTATTGCAGTTTCCATGATCTTTAAACAATATTTAAGTACCCCCATAGATTGAAACTTATTGTCATGAGTTTTAGAGCTTTCAATTGCCTTTGAAGCAGACTCCAACCAATAATTTTGGAGATTGTCAAAACCATCTAAATATTTCTTAATAAGCCTTTTGGCATGTGGTTCCTTAATTGAATTGTAAGAGGATGGGTAAGGAAGGTATTTGATGATTGGGGCTAATTCGCTCAATGTAACTCTAAGTTTTTTCAGGTTCAGCTGGTTTACATAAGAATCATAGTGCTGCTCTCCACAATCGCAAGCAACGTTGTAGTATTTTGGCGTTTCAAACAAATCGTCGCAACTTTTATTGTAGCCAAACCTAAAGTCATTTCTTGGGTTTGGGAAATTGTTAACTGAGTCAGTTAGTGCCATGGCTTTTAATCTCTTTCCATAATTGGTTTCTATACTTTTGAATATTGGTTTTTGTTTGTCAAACTGAGTGTTGTATTCAGACACATCCCAATTGGGATCTTTTTGTATAATAAGTGCCAGGTTTTCTTCAATTTTGGAAAAGGGTTGATTAAATTTTTCAAACTCTTCATCGTCTTTAGGAAAGCGTTCCGAAGGATTTTTCCATTTGTCAAACTCTTTTTGCAGAATGGGCAGATATTTTTCTACGGCAATAATGTGATCGGTTGCCGGACTTTTTTCAATTTTCTTTTGTCGTCGTTTATCCGCAATGCCGTTTGCAATCTGACCAAGTTGGGCTTGACTAGATAAACTGCTCATGGTTACCAGAACCATGAGTGATTTAAGAAAAAAAGATAGGGAAGTGTGTCTCATGTTATGTTGTTTAGGACACGAAGGAAGCCATTTCATTAGCTTGAGGAAACTTAGTTTTACCCGGTAGATCACTTTAGTGATAAGATGGTGTTGGAAGCTTATCGAATGGTAGGTGCTGTCCACTTAGTTGCGATCGAACGTGAAGATGTCACACATTGCTTGAATGCTTTAGAATCAATCAAATACTACTATGGTTTGATTGATACCAAATTGTTTTCAATGGCATAAATGACCAATCCTACTCTGGACTTAAGATTGAGTTTCTGAAATACTTTCGCCCTATATCCGTCAATCGTTTTTTCACTCAGGTGCATATTATTGGCAATTTCCTTGTAGGTCAGTTCAGAACAAGAGAGTTCAATAAATTTGAGTTCTTGTTCACTCAAATGTTCTTGTTCGGTTGAATTTGTTTTCCTGTTTAGAATACCGGTTAACCTCTGACTGGTGCTATCATTATAGTATGTACCATTAAATCTTAAAGCCTGAATTGCATTAAATAGTTCATCAGGTTTAATGTTTTTATGAAGGTATCCGCGAACTCCCGATTTAATCAGTTTAATCAAAGTGACATCATCATCTAACATGGTTAGAATAAGAATCTTAAGGTCAGGATATTGTTCTAACAGTTTTCTGGATGTCTCATGACCATTTAGGACAGGCATGTTAAGATCCATAATAATGATATGGGGTAGAAGTCCATTGTTTATCAGCTCAATACATTCCGCACCATTCTCGGCCTCAGCCACTACCTTAAAGGTGTCGTCGAGAGAGTGAATCAAGTTGACAATTCCAGTTCTGACAAGTCGATGATCTTCAACTACAACAATATTTATCGGATCACTCAAGTGGTAATTGTAATTTGATAAGGGCTCCTTTGGTTGATTGGTGATTGCCAATATACAATTCTGCCCCTAAAATATGACACCGGTGCCTGATATTTTTGAGGCCTTTGTTTTGATTGGAAAGTGTCTTGGTCTTATCAAAACCACGACCATCATCAGAATACTCCATATGGAATATTCTATTTCCAACAGCTATCTTTAGGAATGCATTTTTTGCATTGGCGTGCTTAAGCGTGTTGTTGAGAATCTCCTGAAAAATCCTATAAATAAGAATGGCTGTAGATTTATTCAAGTCATGATTGTTAAACCCTAAGTCAGATTCAATATGAAGATATCCGGAAGCATTGGTTCTTTTGATATCTCTTTTAATGAGCTCCTTAATACTAAACTGTTTATCTGTTTGCGAGAGCTCAGTACTTAGCTTACTCATATCATTGATTAACTGTCCAACCAATTCAATGCTATTGCTCAGTTTTTCCTGATTTTCCGGAGTATCCTGATTTGGCAGCATGGATAGGTTGATTTTAGCAAGTGTTAAAATCTGTCCAAAATTATCGTGCAGTTCTCTTGACAGATCTGCTAAAGTTTGGTCTCGTATTTCAACTTCAGCCTCCAGTAACGCTTGTTTAAGCGCCTGCTTTTCTAGAAAAAGGCGATTCTGCATTTTGGTATACCGAATGATAAACAGTACAATGAAAATGCTCAAAACCGCTATGGTAACAGTTCCAAGAATCAATGATATGGATTGCTCAATTGGCATGTCTTCGAGTAACGCTAATAATCATGCTAATAAGGTAAAACGAGTATAATACGTAGTTCATGACCTGGATAAGGTATAAGGCCCAATCTGGCATTTCCAAGTAAGCGAAAAAACCAAAAACAAAAGAGGTGATGCCGAAAAATAATAGATTACCACTGTTAATCCAGAACTGGGCTTGTTTCCAAATTGCTGTTGAAGTCACATTATCAATGTTCATAAGGTACAAAAAGAGCATCAACGAGTTTGCCAGAATAAATAAACTTAACAGGAGTGAAGTAATTGAAGGAAAAGCAATCTGTTGAAGATGAAAAAAGCCAATGCAAATGACTGTTGTGGCCAAGATGTAGCTACCTACTCGAATGATCCTGGCAAATTTATCTTGTCTGCGAAAATAATGGGCATAAATCTGTCCGTAGAGTACTAGTTGAACTACTTGTAATCCATAATAAAATACATAATTGGAATCAATTATTTTATGCCTGAGGAGTAAAAAGCTTGAGAATTCACTTAAGAACACAATGCCTATTAAAAAGGTTAATTTTTTTTGAGGAGCGGGCAGCTTTTTAAAATTGACAAGCCCAATTCCAACGGAAACAAGGAGTAAAGCTAAGTAAAGGATAAACCTTGGAGTCATAACGACCCCAAGGTACTTAATCTCCATCACTTGGGCTCTGGAAGATCGAATGTAGTGTAGAAATCACTTGGACAATTATTAGGACATGGGGCAAACATGTTTCTGAGTTTGGTCGTTTGTATTTTACCATCCTTAACGCCAGCAAGAATATTGGTGAAATGTTGATCAGCAGTATCATTGCTGACATCTTCTTTTCTCACGGCAAAAATGATCAAAGCCTTGTCCATGTTTTCCATAGCCCTTATGTCATCGGCTTCCAGCTCAAGGGCGAATAAATCTTTTCCATTGGCTTGTTTGAGCCTTTCAGGATGTATGCTATACTCCTTAATCATACCTTTCGCATCTTCTAAGGTAATGGCATCATCAATTCTTTCGGCTTCTAGTTTAAATGTTCCACTCATAATAATATGTTTTTGATTTGAAACGAAAGTAAGTCAAGATACAGCGCTCTGCAAATCAGGCGATCATATTTAGGGAAAGCCCTTTTTTGTTGGGGCTTTTTCCTTTTTAATTACAGGGTATTTCCTCTTGAGAAAGGTGTGTGCCGACACTAATTTTGTCTTAAAAATTATAAAACTGCAGTTGTTAAAAATATGGTCCGATTAAAAACAGATTATAAAAAACACATGAAAACCGTGAGGCAAAATATCACGGTTTTCAGTGATTTTTTTATCCATTGAAAACCATAGTTTTAGCCCGCTGGTCACATGTACAACCACTTTTCTTAAAAAACCAACATTATGAAAGACATTCTAAAACTTCTTTTTCTCGGTATTTTCTTTTTAGGGAATATCGGATTCGGATTTGCACAGCAGGATTTTCGCCTTCGGGAATGGAATGCAGACTACTACAAATACCATAAACATAAGGTGATGATTACCACGGATGGAAAGTTAAAGGCCTTTCCTCAATATGTTTTTATCGAGGGCTTTAAAAAGGATCAGACTTCAATATCTGCCCAAACCATAGCGAATGAACTGTGCATTGAATTGCTGGGTACAAATGGAAAACCAATAACGATTGACTCTTGGAATACTGAAGAACGGAAAAAATTGGACAGTGCGAGAAGCTACTTGAATGACCTTGAAAAACTAACGGATGATGTTAAATTGGCAAAAGCCAATGACTACCCATCTACTTTATCCAATTTAACTAAGGATGATGCCACTATAGTAAGTGTTGGTAAGCAGCTATTCACAGTAAGAGAATCGGATTTGGACACAGCCTGTTATTGCAACAAACTTGTTCCGGTTTCTAAAAAGGACACTGCAACCATGAAATTATGCAACAATTCGTCCGACAAGAAGCTGTACCTTGGAGATAAGGGATTGGTTGGTTACCAAATTACCAGTGAATCAGAGTGGAATAAGCTCATGAGAGATTGGATGAATGAGGTTCGCAAAAAAATGGAGAAACCGGTTGATGATATTATAGATGAGAATAATGGGTATTTAAAGACAAGCTTTGATAAAGATCTTGCGACTAAGATCAAAGATGATGAATCTTATAAAGCCACTTGGAAACAGCTGCGTAAGGAATATGATTCTTTAAATAAAGCAGACGCTGTTCCAGATGACTACACAGAAATAGAAATTAAACCAGTACTAATTGAATACTTAAACTCAATATTGGATGCTGAATCATTGGATGATCAAATCAAAAAAAGTGAGCAAACCCTTGCAGAATGGAAGTCAAAATGGGAATGGGTAAATAATGATTTAAGGTTGGATCCCTTAATGACCTCCAATCCGCCACAAAAGGTGACAGAGGCATATATTAAGAACCTTGAGGATTACTATAAAGTGGTTACCGAGTACAGCACTTATTGCTGTGATGAAGAATCGTTGAATCAATGGAAAAAAAAGAGTGTCGAAATTTTAGATAAGATCAATCGCCTCAAGAAAGCCAAGAAAAATTACGATAAGTATAAAGCACAAAGTGAATCCAGATGGAAAATGATACTGAACAAAAAAAACATCATTTACAGTGGTCACTTCTATGTGTCCAACAAACAAGACGCACGTTTCATGAGACATCACAACAATTCGGCAAGATTTGAGACCATTGGACGTGGAAGAAATATCTACTACGACTTTGAAGACATACATTACATGCTGCACAATGTACCTGCTGGAAAGACGGCGGATGATTTTGAGCTAAAAGCCAGTGGAGAAGCCATTAGCTCGCATACCCCATCGTGGACAGAAGATATCTCAACTGCATTAACAGGTTTGTCTGAATTAACTGGCCTAGAAAAAATGACTGGAGCCTATGAATTTATTGATGGTCTAAAGCCTTTTATGGGGAAAAATAAGCCCGTTGATGCAAGTAGATTTGAGGATCTGTTTAACAGTCATTTGGATACGTCCATTGCGAATATTGGCTCAAAGCAAATAGAGTTGGCAAAATTAAACGCTCAACTGGAATGGATAAAGTCGTTAATGAAAACTAAGGTGAGTGAAGAGATAGTCCATGGTAAAACCATTGAATTGAAAGAGAATAAAAATTACAAAGCTTCTGCGAAAGTGTCCTATGATATCAGCAGTTTGAAGAAAGATCTTTCAGCAGATAAAACAGCTTCTTTCAAAGATGCCTATTCCTATTACAAGTCTAAACGGTTTCAAATCCAGGCCGGGCTAAATTTCACACCAAGTAGAGCGCCTGTCCTAACCGTAGAACAGTTAGATGGAAACTTGTCTACTAAAATTGAAGAAAATCCAGCGCAATTCACAGCTATGCTAAAATTCTATCCCTGGAAAAGTGAGATAGACGATGAGCGAATTTCTTTTCATCATAGAAGACTGAGCATTGTTGGAGGCTTGAGTATTCCGGAACCTCTAAAGAATATTTATTTGGGACTTGGGTTCGATCTGTTTCCTGGGATCAATCTCAATACCGGAGTTCTTTTTTATCAAGACAATGAGTACAGCATAACAAATGGCTTGATTACCAACACCCGGACAATCTATCGTCCCACCTGGAACGCAGGTATTGCTGTAGATGCCTCATTATTTGTGAAAGCCATCAAAGTATTATTTTAAAAACATATAGACATGTACAAGACAATTATCTTATCAATTACCTTTTGTGCGCTCCTTTTGTCTTGCGACAAACAAAAGGATTTGGGAAGCGAATCAGTTGAAGTAAGCGTTCAACTTACCAATAAAATAAGTGGATCTACCGGAGCTGTTGAAGAGCAGAAAGTGTATGTTCATAGATCAGGAGAAGACAGCTTTTTATTCTATGAAGTAACTGATGAAGACGGCAATTGTACGTTTTCCGGACTCCATAAAAATGTGGAATATGAGCTAAAGGCGGAGAAAAAAATAGAAGGTTTGACTCACTCAGCTACATCTAAATCCTTTTACCCGGAAGATGCAGATGCCATTGAACTTGTGATGACCTATGATGAATCATTTAGTAAAGTAGAATTTTATTGTGTTGATTCATCCGGATTTCCCATACCAACTGTAGATGTTTGCTTGTATAATAGTCCCGTATTGGCAGATAGTGGTGATTGTTCTGTAAGTCTTGAAAGTGGCGTGTCCGACAATGACGGATTGGTTAGGTTTATTGGATTAGATGCTGGAACCTATCAACTGACCGTTAGAGATACAGTTGGATTTATTCCGATTTATTTTCGTTCCTCGTTTTCTATAGCGACAAACGGGACATTAACAGACTCTCTAGAAATAATTCCATAAATCATGCATTGGCTTAATATCATTAGTCTGTTTGTACTCCTCATATGTCCTTTTCTATCTCAAGGACAAAAAAGGCATCCTAACAGGATTAAATCGAATGTTGCAAAAAGCAAGATGAGGACTGCATATGTCAGAAATGCTTCTCCATTTGTTCAGAAAGACACGCTTGAGATTACTGCCAAATCTTTAGAGATACTCTCGTACATGATACATACACGGAAAAATCCCAATAGGAGAGGAGCAAGAGGCTACAATGAAAACAAGAAGTATCGTAATTTCTACGAGTCAAGGTTGAAATCTCTCGCCTCTACGGCAGAAGATGAACGTACAAATAGTCCGGTTTATACTGAAGATTCGGATATGGCTATTCACAAGATTACTACTTGTGAAGATGGTGGTTCAGTTTTGGACAATAGCATTGCGGTGTCTGAAGACTACAATATGATGGTCGCGAACAATGATTTTATTTCACTGTACAAACCGAATGGAGAAATGCTCAGAGTCAAATTGCATAGTTTCTTCAAACCTAGTTTAAAGTTAGCATGTGATGTCAGGTTACTTTATGATAAAAATGCAAAACGCTTTTTAGCATTTGCTCAAGAGTTCGATCCGGATGCGAGTTGTAAAAGGGCGACGGTTTGTCTAGCCATCTCCGAGACCGCGGATCCCGGAGGTAGGTGGGTACAATATAGATTACGTGGAGAAAAAGACAAAGAATTTGATTATCCCAGAGTAGCAATCACGCACGAGTCAATCTGTATTTCAGGTACATTATACGGTTGCTCGGGCAATAAGGGATCAATTGAGGCAAGGATATTTCAAATAGATAAGAAAGAAGCATATAGGGGGAAAAGTGAAATTGAGTACAGAGATTGGTACGGATTTAATAGTAATAAAGCCATTCATATTATGCCCGTGAATGATTATAGCACTGACAATCCTGC
>JAUILH010000239.1 GCA_030433115.1 Bacteroidia bacterium
CTACTTGCGCCATGATGTCCTGATCTTTAATACGGAGAATTGCCAGGCCTTCATCGCCTTTATCAGCATTAAAATCAGTCAAATTTATACTGGCCGTGGGATATTGGTCTATGTCCAAATAATTCGGTCCCACCATCGCCAAACGGTCACTTGCATCTTTTTGTAAGGCCTTCAAAGGTCGCAAATCTACCATCACAATCGCATGGTACATGTCTCCTTGTTTGTAATACTTTGCTGAAGTCACTTTGAACTCACCATCTGTTTCTAACGACAAGTTATTGATGTTCAAATCTACTGCTGTCTCCCCTATCTTGAAACTGGTCTCAGCATGTTTAAGCGTTTTATCTCTAGACCAATTCAATCTAGCCTCACACGGCATCATCTCAATTTTTGGTGTCTGAACATCCTCCTTTAAAGGTACTTTCCCCTCCTGTGAATCATCGGCACTATTGTCGTCCCCACAAGCATGAAAAAGCAACATAAGACATACCATTCCTACTCCTCTCATTTCTCAGTTTTAATTAAATTTACAAATATGAGGCATTTCTTAGCACTATTTTTCCTGATTTCTTTTAACAATGGCTTTGCTCAAAAGACCGATTCTGTCTTCATCAGACAAATTTATGATGAAGCATTATTAAGAGGAGAATCTTATCAAAATCTGGAGGCACTTTGTAAGGGTGTGGGACACCGATTAACTGCATCTCCCGGCGCTGATCAGGCAGTTATTTGGGGTAAAGAGCTACTAGAATCTTACAATTTTGACAAAGTTTATTTACAGAAAATAATGGTGCCTCATTGGGAACGTGGCACTCAAGAATCGGCATGGTTCACTGATAAAGATGGAGAGCGCAAGAAAATCAATGTACTCGCTCTGGGTGGATCTGTAGCAACCGATGGGACATTGAAAGCTGAAGTAATTGAAGTAAAAACATTTGACGAACTCAAGGAATTGGGTCGTGCGAAAGTTGAAGGTAAAATCGTTTTTTTCAACCGGGCTATGGACCCAAAAAATGTGAATACATTTAGATCTTACGGTGGTTGCTACGACCAACGTGGCTATGGAGCGCTTGAAGCGGCTAAACTAGGTGCAGTTGGCGTTTTGGTGAGGTCATTATCTCTTAAGATCGACTATTTCCCTCATACCGGAAGCCTGCGTTACGAAGAAGGAACAGACAAAATTCCCGCTGCCGCCATAAGCACAAGAGACGCCTATTTCCTTAAAACTGCCATTAATAAGGGTAAAGTTATAGTGGATATGCAGTTGAATTGTAAAATCCATCCGGACAAAGAATCTTACAATGTGATTGCTGAAATGACCGGATCATCCAAAAAAGATGAGATCATTCTCATTGGAGGGCATCTAGATTCCTGGGATGTTGGTGAAGGGGCACATGACGACGGCGCGGGAATTGCGCATTCTATTGAAGCATTTCGAATCTTAAAGCAATTGAATTACAAACCTAAAAGGACCTTAAGATGTGTGTTATACATGAATGAAGAAAACGGTAACATGGGAGGCAAGACTTACGCTGAAAAAGCTAAGACTGCCAAAGAGGTTCATCACGCGGCTCTTGAATCTGACAGAGGCGGCTTTACGCCCAGAGGTTTTTCTCTGGATGGTACGCCTAAACAAGTAGAAAAACTTCAATCTTTCTCTGAGTTGCTTAAGCCATACGACCTTCACATTTTTGAAGCAGGTTATGGAGGCGTAGACATTGGTCCGCTTAAAAATGGCAGTACGGCTTTAATCGGTTTCATTCCGGATTCTCAACGTTACTTTGACCATCATCACGCCCAATCAGATGTGTTCGAAATGATTAATCAGAGAGAACTGGAGTTGGGAGCAGCTGCTTGTGCGAGTTTATTGTACCTAATAGATAAGCATGGGATCAATTAGTTTTAAGAAAAGAATTCTGGTTCTGGCATTACTCACCATTACCCTCATGCCATTACTTGGGTTTTTAATCGCACATTTTGCTCTGGATAAATCCGTTCCCGATTTCTTCACATTGAAGGCTCATCTGGTCTTTAATCTGGTATTTGGCATCAGCACTGGTTTGGTCTTTGGTTATATTGCCAAGTTTATAGTCAATCTCAACTTCATGTCGCAAGTGAAGCGAAATTACGGCAGTTTGTTTGCCGGTATGAAGTTGAATTTATTAGACGTTTGGTTGATTTCAATTTGTGCAGGCATTGGTGAAGAAATCCTATTTAGAGGCGCGCTTCAACCTTTAATGGGAGTTTGGATTACGAGTCTGGTTTTTGTAGCTGTTCATGGTTATTTAAACCCTTGGGACTGGCGAATCAGTATTTATGGGTTGATTATGACGACTTTCATTGTGGTAGTTGGTTTTATGGCTGAGCATTTAGGCCTTTTGTCAGCCATTATTGTGCATACACTGATAGATGTAATCCTACTGAATCAACTGAAGGACTATTTGGCCAATCAAAGACGAGTTGTTCCTGACTCAACTGAAGATGACATGATTTTAGATCAATTAGACGAAAACTTGTCGGATACTTAACATTCCAATCTTGGCCTTTAATTTCTTTTCCTAAAACTCATTTTTTTATTTAGTTTTAGAGTGGTAAAATATTGAGGCTGTCTCAACCTTATATGATACTTTTTCATAATTGTCTACCGCCATTTCGCAAGATTTGGCGGTTTTTTTATGTCGATTTTAATGGCGTCATTTGTCGCGTGGGAAAAGAACGGATTTATACCTGGCAGTTTCTGAAGTTGTGCATTAGTGCGCTGCTATTCATAACGAGCTTCAATTTACTGGTACCTGAACTCAATAATATTATGCGAGATTTGGGTGGCGCGGATCAAATTGGACTGGCATGGACGATCACTCTGTTTTCCTTTGCGGCTTTAATATCACGACCGTTTAGCGGAAAATTGGTGGATTCAGTGGGAAGAAAACCGGTGATTATTTTCGGCGCCTCAATTTGCGTGGTACTGGGATTGATGTACAACCTCACCACATCATTGGTAGGTTTTCTCATTCTTAGGTTCATTCATGGATTTTCAACTGGTTTCACGCCTGTGGGCAATACGTCTTATGTAGCAGATATCAGTCCGCCAGACAGACGTGGAGAAGTGATGGGAATGATGGGAATGATCGTGAGCTTAGGATTTCCAATAGGCATGGCTTTAGGCGCATACATTTCTGCCAATTGGGGGAACAACACGTTGTTTCTGGTATCATCATCCTTTGCACTCATATCTGTGTTGTTGGTTTCAACCTTACCCGAAACCAAGAAAGACACCTCCAGGTTTAATATGCATCACTTGAAAGTGCAAATCGCGGACTTTTTTGATCCTCAGTTGTTCAAACCATTTATGGTGATGATTCTGACCATATTTTCCTTTGGGGCACTGCTCATCATCATCATGGATCATGCCGAATATATAGGCTTTTCAAGGGAGAACAAGAGCATTTTTATCACTGTGAATGTATTGACATCCATTGGCATACGCTTTCTTGCCGGACGTTTGTCAGACAA
>JAUILH010000240.1 GCA_030433115.1 Bacteroidia bacterium
GCCATAGTTGGCGCATCACATACCTATTTCTTTAATCCAAAAACTTATTCCAAATTGGTGATCGCTGCCACAGGTGTTCAAACCGAGGGTTTAATTGACTCTGTTAGTACGACAGATCAGAGCACACACAGACAATTTGGTTTCGACAGAAAACAGTTGAAGTATGCGATGAACTACAAAATCAATAAGAAATTTAATGCCCGAAATACGGCCAGCATAGGCGTGATTAGCGAATTGCACGACATTGATTTTATCGACAGTGCGCGTGTGGGCAACGATTTTATTTACGATTCTGACTTTGATGGAAACGCCTTGCTCACACAAGGATATCTACTATGGCAACATAGGTTTAATGAAAGATTGACCTTGAATTCGGGCTTACACTCTCAGCACTTCTTTCTAAGTCAATCTCATGCGGTGGAGCCCCGATTAGGACTCAAGATGAAACTAAACGACAAACATAGTTTGAGCTTTGGAGCGGGCATGCACAGTCAAATTCAACCACTTACTGTCTATTTTGTTAAAGAAGATAAGAATGGGGAGTCTGTACTACCGAATCAAAATATAGATTTCACAAAGAGCATTCATTTGGTTTTGGGTTATGATGTCTTTCTTACAGACGACATTCGAATTAAGACGGAAGTCTACTACCAGAGTTTGTATAATGTCCCCGTAGACACCATGTCTTCTAGCTTCTCCATGCTCAATGAGGGGGCAGATTTTGTTGTAACGGATAGAACTGGCATCATCAATTCAGGCTCTGGACATAATTATGGTTTCGAGCTGACTTTAGAGAAGTTCTTCAGCAAGTCTTACTACTTCCTAACTACTGTGTCCATTTTTGAATCAAAATATGAGGGGAGCGACCAAATTGAGAGAAATACTGTGTTCAATGGTAACTATGTACTGAATGCTTTAGGAGGCAAAGAATTTAAACTGGGGAAAAAAGCTTCTCTCTCGTTCGACACAAAAGTGACTTATGCTGGGGGCAGACGCTATACTCCAATTGACTTAGCAGCTTCTCAACTATATGGAAGTGAAATCAGAGATTATTCAAGAACCAACGCAGATCAATACGATCCCTATTTCAGATGGGACTTTAAGACTACTTTCAGATTTAATGGTAAGAAGACAGCCCAACAGTTTTCGGTAGACCTCCAAAATTTAACTGGCCAAAAGAACATTTTCCAATACGGCTATAACCGATTTACCGGAGAGATTGCCAGCACATACCAAAGAGGATTTTTTCCGGATGTGCAGTATAAGATTTTCTTTTAGACATAAATTGAACCAACTTCTCTTCGCCTTTTGTGTTTCTAGTGACTTGACCTAGTTGATAGAGTTAGTTTATTTAGAAACTTTCTACCATTGAAACTGTTGTATATTTAGAGATAATATCAACGGAATTAGGTTCGTTTTTTTTTACCAAACAATAGTCGTAGCTTTCCATCCTTAAAACAAATCATTTCACAATGAAACAATCAATACTCCTAATAGTAATTACTCTATTCATGAGTTTTTCTACCAACGCTCAAAGAACTGCCACACTTGGGAATCGTGCTTACTTTGAAACTGGGATCACCCATTCTTTAAGTGCTACCAGACTATCTGACGATAAGTTTATTGCCATGTATAAAGACGGAGCAGGATCTACCGGCAGCACAATGGACCTAGTGGTAGGAACTGTTTCAGGAGGACTGATCAGTTATGGAACAAAAACTACATTTACCTCAGACATCCTTGCTTTTACTGAGATTATTAACATATCCTCGACAAAAGCCGTCGCTTTTTACGAATATAACAGTGCACCTGACCTGCTTAAATATCGAGTAATCAATATTGCTGGCTCTACCATTTCTCTGGGTCCGGAAGCGAACGTCCTTGGAGATGAAAGATCATGGCAAGCATCCTGCAGAGCTGCCGTTTTGGACAATAACACAATTGTTGTAAGCTATGAGAAGGAAGATGGTGCAAATGATCGATTAAGGGTTGTAGCAGGAACGATTTCAGGAACCAATATTACTTGGGGAACCCCAGTAGATGTCCAAAATGACATCTCTTATGCGAAAATTGAGCGAATGTCCGACAACACATTTGCACTAGCTTACGAGAATAATAATGCCTCTATAAATGGTGAAGGAGTGATTGTTGCTGGAACCGTTTCTGGGAATACAATTTCGATAGGAACACCGCAAGTTTTTGAATCTACCTCAATAATCGCAACCTTAGATATTACAGCATTAAGCGAAACAGAGCTCATTGTGGTGTATGAAGATGATGGAGGGACGGACATTGGTCGAGCATTTTATGCCACATTAAGTGGAACTACTTTTTCCTTTCCAGGTGCTGTATCTAATTTTTATGTTTCAGGAGGGATTGGAGACTTAGATGTTGAAGCTCTTTCTGGAGATGAAGTACTAATTTTTGTTGATGGTGCCTTGAACACAAAAAACAGTGTTATGATTACTGCACTGAGATCAGGTAACAATGTACTAATTGGAAGTGAAACAAATGTAGTAATAAACGGACAAGCTGATGATCCATCAATTTGTGTTCTCAATTCCAATTTAGCAGTGGCTGTCTATGTTGATGATCATGCCGTATATGGTTCCACGGATGGTGGAGACGCTCGGATTCTTACTTATGGCGCAACTACCAACCCCGAAATCAATGTTACCGGTAATGGAAACGAAATAGTTTTAGGTGACAACACACCTTCTATACTTGACTTTACGGACTTTGGAACAGGAACAAGCTCAAGAACTTTTACAATTGAAAATCAAGGTACTGGAACACTCACATTGGGATCAAATGCTGTCACGATCGAAGGCGTTGATGCTGCTAATTTTTCTGTGTCAACCCAACCTGCTACTTCCATTGCTGGCTCAGGGTCAACTACATTTACCATCGATTTCGCTGAAGCTACTGCTGCTACTAGAAATGCAGAAATCCATATCAACAACGATGACATTCATGAATATGATTATTTCTACTCAATTCGTGCCACAGGTCCTGTAGCTACTTGCACCGCCCCAGACGTTCCAAGTTCCCTAGTAGCGACTCCATCTTCAATTTGCACAGGTAACACCTCTACAATTACGTGGACTGGCTCATTAAATGATGCTACTCAATGGCATATCTATACTGGGTCTTGTGGAGGCACCCAGGTGGGAACATCAGCAACTAATTCATTTACCACAGCTGCCTTAACAGGCACCACAACATTTTTCATTCGTGGAGAAGATGGCGCAGGTTGTGTAGATGAATCAACAGGTTTGTGTGGTCAGGTAACTGTCACTGTTAACCCATTAGATGACGCCTCCTTCAACTATTCAGCATCAGCGTATTGTGTGGACGATTCCGACCCAACGCCAACCATTACAGGTTTAGGAGGCGGAAGCTTTTCATCCACTGCTGGTTTAAGCATTAGCTCAAGTACAGGCGCCATTGATGTATCAGCATCCACTCCGGGT
>JAUILH010000241.1 GCA_030433115.1 Bacteroidia bacterium
CCTGATTCTAATGCCAAAATAATACAGTGTGGATTCCCAGTTTCCTAAATGGATCAGTTAATTGTAATAACAAAAGTTTTAGGTTTTCCTTCAAAAGATGATTTAAAATTCATTAGTGATCAAAAAGCTCTAGATTACATTAATTGTTTACCAAAGAAGAAGGGAACAAATTTCGCTGAAAAATTCTCAAAATGTGACAAAAATGTTCTTGATTTTCTTTAAAAATGTTTGAAATTTAGTCCTGATAAAAGCGGCTCAAAGATTCGATGAAACCAGAGGTTTTAAATTTATCTCTTATGCCGTATGGTGGATTCGTCAGTCTATCCTACAAGCTTTAGCAGAACAATCCAGAATTGTGCGCTTGCCACTCAATAAAATTGGGTCTATTAACAAAATCAACAAGGCTTTTTCTAAACTGGAACAAGAGTTTGAAAGACCTCCTTCAGCAGAAGAGTTGGCTGACTTGTTGGAAATGACCCCGGAAGAGGTTAAACAGTCCCTTAAAAATGCAGGTAGGCATGTATCTATGGACGCCCCCTTGAAAGATGGAGACGAAAGTAGCTCAAACATGTATGATGTATTGACCAGTGATGACACACCTGGTCCTGACAGAGGTTTGTTAACCGAGTCTTTAAGACGAGAAATTGAAAGATCATTGTCTACATTAACTGCCCGTGAAGCGGATGTGGTAAGATTGTATTTCGGTTTGAATGGGAAACATCCAATGACGTTGGAAGAAATTGGAGAGAGATTTGACCTCACCAGAGAACGTGTGCGCCAGATTAAAGAAAAAGCCATCAGACGATTGAAGCATCCTTCCAGAAGTAAAATTCTAAAAACATATTTGGGGTAATATTTTACCTGACTCAAAAAAGCCTCTTCCGATACGGAAGAGGCTTTTTTGTATCTAAACTTTGATGAATCATGGAAGATCCGAATAAATTTTATACCTTTGAGTATAATACCCATTGGTATAATACCTATTAGTATAAAATGAAAACACCATTCATATACGGACATACAGTCAGCACACAAGGCTTCACTAATCGAGAAGATTCCTGCGAAAAGTTATACTTGAATTTAACACAAGGGATTAACACCAGTATCATTTCTCCAAGAAGATGGGGTAAATCTAGTTTAGTGGAAAAAGTCATCTTAGACATCAATAAAAAAAACAAAACAATTCACACTGTTCAAATCGATCTGTTCTCTGTATCCAATGAAGAAGAATTCCTTGAACTATTCGCTCAAGAAGTCATCAAAGCGTCTTCAAATCAATGGCAAGATTGGGTCACTGCTGGAAAAAACCTTTTCAAGCAGTTAATACCTCAAATCACAATTGGTACCGATCCAAAAATTGATTTTTCAATCACCTTTAATTGGGAAGAACTCATCAAACACAAAAACGAAATACTCAATCTTCCTGAGAAGATAGCACAAAAGACGGGAAAGCACTTCATCATTTGTATTGATGAATTTCAAGAACTGGCCAACTATCCCAACTTTGAAGATCTCGAAAAAAGCATGCGCGCCATCTGGCAAAGACAAAAAAAAGTCACCTACTGTTTATACGGAAGTAAGCGACACATGATGGCAGATATATTTAATAACTCATCAAAACCCTTCTATAAATTTGGAGACATTCTATTACTTCCTAAAATTAAAGAAGATAAGTGGGTAGACTTCATTGTAAAAGGCTTCAAGCGAACCAAAAAAAGCATTCCAAAAGCACATGCAAAAGCCATTGCTCAACTCATGAAAAACCACTCATGGTACGTTCAACAACTAGCACACTACATTTGGCAAAAAACCCATAAGAAAACAGATTTGGATATTTTCAACGCTGCGCTCTCTGAATTAATCAATGCCAATTCACCTTTCTATCAGAAGATAGTCGAAACGATTAGCAAAACCCAACTCAACATGCTAAAAGCAATTAGTCAGGGAGAAACTCAACTAAGCAGTGCGGCAGTCATGAGAAACTATAGATTGGGAACACCGCGAAATGTGGGTAAGAACAAAAGTATTCTCATGAAAGATGATTTAATCGACGAAACAGAGGGCGCTTACCAATTTCTCGATCCTGCATTCGAGCTATGGTTTAGAAAAATCTATTTTAAGGAGCCTTATTTATTAGATGATTCTACACTCGGTTCATAAATTATAACAACATTTAATTCAGGCTTTTCGGATTACTTATAAATTTGTGACATGAGTCATTTAATCGCCCCTTCTCTACTTGCTTCAGATTTCGCCAACTTGCAATCTGAATGCGAAATGTTAAACAACAGTGAAACAGATTGGTACCATTTAGATGTGATGGATGGTGTTTTTGTACCTAATATTTCGTTCGGTATTCCAGTCATTGAAGCGATAAACAGACATACACTTAAACCTCTGGATGTTCACTTAATGATTGTTCAACCTGAGCGATACATCAGAGACTTTAAGAAGGCTGGGGCAAATATTCTTACCGTTCACATTGAAGCATCTACACATTTGCACAGAACCATTGGTGCCATAAAAGATGAAGACATGAAGGCAGGAGTGGCACTCAACCCGCATACACCTGTTGAATCATTAGAGCCGGTTTTGAACGACATTGATCTGGTGTGCTTAATGAGCGTTAACCCAGGTTTTGGTGGACAATCCTTCATTGAAAAAACCTATGACAAGGTGAGAAAACTCAAGCAAATGATCAACGAATCCGGTTCTTCGGCAGTCATTGAAATTGATGGTGGTGTGAGCATCAATAATGCCAAACAGTTGATTGATGCGGGTGCAGATGTTTTGGTAGCTGGCAGCTCCGTCTTCAAAGCAGACAACCCAACCGAAATGATCAGTCGTTTGAAGAATATCTAATTAGGCCTCTACCCCATCAACATAGTCCTGCAGATAAGCAAAATGTTCGGTTAACTGACCATTCTTCGTTTCTGAAGCACGCCCAATAATGTCATCCGGATCATTGCCTAATAGTGGCTCCAAGACATGTTCAATAAACATCTCACCAAAATCTACTGAGGCATCCTTTGGCAGCTCACAGGGCAAATTATCCACTGCCATTACGCAAATGGCATTCTCTGCATTAAACGCCACTTCAGATTCTGTTTGAGGATCATATCCATACAAAGGTTCAGCTATGGTTGAAGGTCGAATGGTACTTGCCACAGCACAGTCAATATCGCAACTAATGTCTGCCACCGTTTTTATATTCCAATCAGGATCTTTACAGTCTTGTCTTGAATAAATGAATGGTGCTCTGCTATCCCAGTAATGACATGCAATATACATATCAGCTACTTTCGCGTATTGTAGAAAATTAGATTCGTAGTCACTTGGATCTTTGTAAAAATCGGATTTCACAAATGGAGACCCATCTTTAGTTTTGTTGTAATGATCCACCCCCAATTGCGTATAAACCGGCTCATCAA
>JAUILH010000242.1 GCA_030433115.1 Bacteroidia bacterium
AGGTCTAATTCCTTCTGTTTGTATTCAAAACGCTTGTTCATGAGGGTTTCAACCTCCTTGTCACTCATTTCATCAAAGCTTTTATCCGGTCTTAAGTCTTTGCGTTCTTTTCTCAGTTGATGTTTTTTAGTTTCAAATTCATTGTAAATAGGCCAGAACTTCTCGGCTTCTTTCACACTTAAATCAAGTTTGGAAGTGATGTATTCCACTTTTCTGGCTTTTATTTCATCTCTTCTGTTCTGGGCATGAGCCAGATTCCCCACAAAGAGCGTAAAAAAGAATAGACTGATTATTAGATATTTCATAATAAATAGGTTTATAGTTCGTCGATGAGTTCGTCAACAGAGTATTCCTCTTCCAAATAAGACTCTATGTCCTCCTCATCGATATTTGTAATAATGTCATCGTTATTTGCAGCTTCCTCCACAGTGACAACTACTTCAGATGTTTGTTCTTCTTCCATGTCCTGCAAAACATCCGTGCCTTCAAGCAAGGCAGATAATTCTTCGTCCTGGAGTTCGTTGACATAGTTATCTTCAATATAGGCTAGCAAATTAGATTCATCCAAATCCCACTCACTCTGAGGCTCATCAAAGCCATCATAAGAGGCTGTTTGATGGGGAGATTCGGTTTCCTGCGGATCAAAAGTCCCGAAAATAGCCAGACAAACAAGAAATATAGCCGCTACAGACATGGTAAAGTACCAATTTGTGCCAGAGCTTTTGTCAGTTTTAAACTGATCTGCATTAAGTTGCTTGAAATAGCCTTCAGGCACAGAAAATGGGGTGTTTTTTGGAAGGCCCAAATCATCGGAAGACTCTTTCAATAAATTCAGACGCTCTTCCAATCCTTCAAAATACCCATCAGGTGTTGAAAAAGGTGTTTTGTTCAAACCATCCTTATTCAGGAAACTGTCATCAATATGTTCGTTATGCTCATTCATCCTCTTCTTTTAGACAAGGTTGGTCACAAATGGTTTAATTGTTTTCCAAATATTCTTTAATTTTTTTTACAGCATGATGGTATGAGGCTTTCAGTGCACCTACAGACGTGTCTAGTATTTCTGAAATTTCATCATATTTTTTGTCCTCAAAGTATTTTAAATTGAATACGGCTCTTTGCTTATCTGGCAAGGTTAAAATTGCCCTTTGCAGCTTGAGTTGAATCTCGTCTCCATCAAATCCTCCTGAATTTCCAGCAACTTGAATGGCTTCATTACTAAGCGATTCGTTCAGGTTTCTGTTTCGCTTGTTAATGAAATTAATGGATTCATTTGTAGCAATTCGGTAGAGCCAGGTGTACAATTTAGAATCGCCCGAGAACTTGTCCAGGTTTTTCCAGACTTTAAGAAAGGTATTTTGGATCACATCATCTGCGTCTGCATGACTGATCACCATTCGTCTAGTATGCCAATAAAGAGGCTCCTTAAATTGCTCAACAATTAATGTGAAAGCACGATCGTTTGATCCAGATTTAAGTAAGGATAATATCTCGGTTTCGTCTACCGACATTTATTTTCTTGAAACTACTTTATTTACGGCGTCCACAATGTTTGGTGTATCAATGCCATATTTGGTCATCAATTCAGCTGGTTTACCGCTTTCTCCAAATGAGTCGTTAACAGCCACATATTCCTGAGGAGCAGGGTAGTGCTGAGACAGTACTTGAGCCACACTGTCGCCCAAGCCGCCATTTCTTTGATGCTCTTCACAACTGACGACACATCTCGTCTTTTTAACAGATTTGATTAAAGTCTCTGTGTCAAATGGTTTGATCGTGTGGTAATTAATCACCTCAGGGGTAATGCCATTGGCTAATAGGATTTTTGCGGCTTCAAGCGCTTTCCAAACTAAGTGACCTGTTGCTACAATGGTCACATCTGATCCATCTTGAAGCACATCTGCTTTACCAATCACGAAATCAGCACTTTCAGATGTAAAGTTCGGCACTTTTGGTCTTCCAAATCTCAAATACACCGGTCCCTCATAATCGGCAATAGCTTTAGTGGCTGCCTTGGTCTGATTGTAGTCGCACGGACAAATCACAGTCATGTTGGGCAACATTTTCATCAAACCTATGTCTTCCAGAATTTGGTGAGTCGCACCATCTTCTCCAAGCGTAATCCCTGCATGAGAAGCACAGATTTTTACATTCTTTCCGGAATAGGCAATAGATTGTCTGATTTGGTCATAGACTCTACCTGTGGAAAAATTAGCAAATGTTCCTGTAAAAGGAATTTTATTGCCGATTGTCATCCCCGCTGCAATACCCATCATGTTGGCTTCAGCAATACCCACCTGAAAGAATCGATCAGGGAAATCATTTTCAAAAGCGTTCATTTTCAAAGATCCTGTCAAATCTGCACACAAGGCTACGACATCTTTGTTTTCGTGGCCTAGTTCATGCAGCCCAGCGCCAAAGCCAGATCTGGTATCTTTTTGTTCAAGTACTTCTATGTCTTTAATCATTCTAGTTCAAGTTTAGTGTTTTCTCCAGAGTATATGGTAAAGTTCTTCGTTTTAGTTTGAATGGTTCTGGTAGAGCCTTTTTCTCGGTATACAATGCTGTACTTTCCAGGTAGAAGTTCCAGATAATTGTCTTTTTTGTTAGGATCAATATTATAAATCCATTGCATTTTGCCCGCGTCATTTTTATAAACAGCGGCATAGTTAAAATGATAACTGCTGTAATTTAATCTACCTGGGTAAGGCACTTCAATTGTGCTTTCTTGAGATTGTTGGATGTTGACTGAGAAATAGAGTCGGGGGAGTGTAAGTACTTCCAAATCATATTTCCCTACCAGGAGCTTTTCTGTTTCTCCAAAGTATTGAACATGAATGGTGTTCATGTCTCCTTTTTGTCGGATCACTGCAGGAATTTGACTTCTATCTCTCACACCGTTCATTTCTAAACTCAAGAAACCTTGAGGCGCGTCTACTTCAATGATGTTGTGTTTTCCGACCTCCAGGGAGATGTTATCTTTTCTAACTTCCGGAATGGTATGTACTACCAGATTGTATTTAATGGCTGGGTCTATGACCAGGGTGTCCGGATTGCCTTTGTAGTTCAAGGTGTGCTGATAATTATATTGGAGTCTGCCTCTGCTGTCGAACATGGAAAAAGCCACATTGGTTTCGCTTGGTTTGCCTTTAATGTCGTTTAAGTTGACCTGTGCAGTTGTATTGTTGATAGCAGAATTGATCACATTTTTAAGAGCCAGTTTGAAATCTGCTTCTCTCGTAGCGTCAAAGACAGTGCCAATACAATTAAATTGTTCCAGATAACTCAAATCCATTCCCAGCCCCACCACAAATGGCCGAACCCCAATTTCTTTTGCTTTTAGTTTAGTTGCAATTCTGCAAGGGTCTCCATCGCACGCCTCAATACCGTCGGTAATGAGTACAATAACATTATTGGCTTTTTATCG
>JAUILH010000083.1 GCA_030433115.1 Bacteroidia bacterium
TCTGCCATCATTTAATCGCATTCTTGGACCATAAGTATTAAAAATTCTTACAATTCTGGTGTCTAAGCCATGAAAACTGTGATAGGCCATGGTGATGGCTTCCTGAAAACGTTTGGCTTCATCATATACGCCTCTTGGTCCTACTGGATTTACGTTTCCATAATATGTTTCTTGCTGGGGATGTACCAAAGGATCTCCATATACTTCAGAAGTACTGGCGACCATGATGGTAGCATTCTTTGCCTTTGCCAAGCCCAACAGGTTGTGTGTTCCCAAAGAACCTACTTTTAGTGTCTGAATAGGAATTTTCAAGTAATCAATCGGACTTGCAGGAGAAGCAAAATGCATGATGTAATCTAAATCTCCTGATACATGAACAAAATTGGACACATCATGATGATGAAACTCAAAATGTTCATGTTTGAACAAGTGCTCAATATTTTTTAGTCGCCCGGTAATTAAGTTATCCATAGCGACCACAGCATACCCTTCTTTCACAAATCGGTCGCACAAATGAGACCCCAGGAAGCCCGCCGCTCCCGTTATCAATACTCTTTTCATCAACCTACAATTGCATTTCTACCGATACTGACATATTTGATGCCTTTACCATCCATTTGTTCAATCCCATATAGGTTTCTTCCATCAAAGATAACCGGCTCATTCAGAAGATCTTTGACTCTGTCGAAATCCGGATTTCTAAACACCCCCCACTCAGTGGCAATGATCAAACCGTCACAATTAAGCAAAGCTTCATAAGGATCTTTTGCATAATCAATTGAGTCGCCAATTTGAGATTTTACGTTATCCATGGCTTCCGGATCGAAAGCACATACAAACGCTCCTTCTTCAAGCAAAGCATTGATCATATACAGGGCTGGTGCTTCTCTGATGTCGTCGGTATCCGGTTTAAAGGCAAGTCCCCACAGCGCAAAACGCTTGCCATCCAAACTTCCGTAGTGCGCCTTGAGTTTATCCATCATGATTAATTTCTGACGGTTGTTCACATCTAAAACAGAGTTGATAATCTCAAAATCATACCCAAACTCTTTACCAGATTTAACAAGTGCCTGAACATCTTTAGGGAAACAACTTCCTCCGTAACCAATGCCAGGGAACAAGAAGCGTTTTCCAATTCTTTCATCGGTTCCAATACCAAGTCTCACCTTATCGACATCCGCACCTACTTTTTCGCAGAAATTGGCGATTTCGTTCATGAAAGTAATCTTAGTAGCCAGGAAAGCGTTAGCCGCATATTTGGTCAATTCTGCTGATTTCTCATCCATGAAAACTATTGGATTTCCTTGACGCACATATGGTTTATAAAGTTCCTCCATGATATTTTGAGCCCTCACAGAGCTTGTTCCAATAACCACTCTATCAGGTTTAAGAAAATCATCAACAGCAAAACCTTCTCTTAAGAACTCAGGGTTTGACACCACATCAAAATAACACGTAGCATTTGCGGCTACTGCGTTGTGCACCTTTTCGGCTGTACCAACCGGAACTGTCGACTTGTCTACAATTACCTTGTAATCTTTTATGATCTTACCCAGATGGTCGGCTACCGAAAGCACATAGGATAAATCTGCTGAGCCATCTTCTCCCGGAGGTGTTGGCAAAGCCAAAAATATGACCTGAGCATCTTCAATGGCTGCTTCAAGCTCTGTGGTGAACGACAGCCTTCCTGCCTTAATGTTTCTTTCAAAAATTACGTCCAAGTGAGGTTCATAAATCGGCACTTTGCCGTTTCTCATGGCCTCTACTTTTTTCTCATCAATGTCAACACAAATAACCTGATTACCCGTCTCAGCGAAACAAGTTCCGGTTACAAGTCCTACATATCCTGTACCTACTACCGCTATATTCATTTTTTGAAATATGTTTTTACCGAATTTACAATATGATTGAGTTGTTCTTCATCCAGTTCTGTGTGCATTGGCAGTGAAAACACTGTCTTACACAAAGCATTGGTAACCCTAAAATTTTCATCATGATACCTATCATCCTTATATGCTTCTTGAATATGAAGTGGTAGTGGATAGTAAATCATACATGGAATGCCTCTTTCCTTCAAGTAAGCCTGCAATTCAAATTGATTCACCTCATCAGCTACGATGGTATACTGATGAAAAACGTGAGTTGAATGGTCTGAAATGTGGGGTGTCTTCAAGTTCTCGCAGGAGCTAAATGCCTCAGTATAAAACTGAGCGGCCTTTTGACGCGACTCGATATATTGATCGAGACGTTTTAGCTTGATTCTTAATATCGCTGCCTGAATGGAGTCTAATCTGGAGTTACACCCCAGTCTTTCATAATAATAACGTTTCCCCATTCCATGATTCACAACAGAACGCATGATCTCTGCAAGACTGTCATCGTTGGTAAACAAGGCGCCTCCATCTCCGTAGCACCCCAAATTTTTTGAAGGGAAGAAAGAAGTCGTGCCGATATCTCCCATACAACCGGCAGAAACTGTCTTGCCACTACTAAACGTATACTTGGCGCCAATGGCTTGAGCAGTGTCTTCTATTACTCGAAGGTCGTGCTTTTTCGCCAATTCAAGAATGGCTTCCATATTGGCACATTGACCAAATATGTGCACGGGAACAATGGCCTTGGTCTTTGGCGTGATGGCTGCCTCAATAGACTCTAGTGAGATATTGAAAGTATCTTTATCTACATCCACTAAAACCGGGGTTAGACCAAGCAAACCAATCACTTCTACAGTGGCTGCAAACGTGAAGTTAGAGGTGATCACCTCATCACCAGGTTTTAGGCCTAAAGCCATCATTGCAATTTGAAGGGCGTCCGTTCCATTCGCACACGGTATCACGTGTTTCACACCAAGGTAATCTTCAAGTTCTTGTTGAAGCGCCTTTACCTCTGGTCCGTTTATATATTGAGTTGACCTTACAACGTTCAGTACAGCAGCATCAATTTCATCCTGCATATTGTCGTACTGAGACTTAAGATCAACCATTTGGATATCTCTCATACTATTAATTTGCGCAATCAACAAAACTAATGTTTTACTTGATATAATATTGTGCAAGGACCCCACAATATTTTTAACTTTGCATAGTTTTCTATGAGGATGCAAAAAATTGGGTTGAAATCGGTCTTTTTGGTGATTTGCTTCTGGTTTATTTCCGGTAAAGGATTGAGTCAGAAAGGCACGGTGCGCGACACCTCTATATTCACACCTTTGGTAAGCATTAATTATGGCTTCTACCTGCCCTACGGAGATTTAGACGAGCGATTTGGTCCAAATTCTGCCATTGGAGCAAGTGGTAATTTCAAATTGGCAAGCCAGTGGAACTTTGGTCTGGAATACGCCTTCCACTTTTCAAATATTGTGAGGGAAAATGATATTTTGGATGGTCTGCGAACTTCCGAAGGTTATATTTTAAACTCAAGTGGTGCCCCTGCCAATGTTCCCATATTCCATAGAGGACATACCATTGCTGTTAATGTAGGAAGGTTATTCCCGATTACAGGTCCTAACCCCAACTCTGGCTTAATGATTCGTTTTGGATTGGGTTACTGGCAGCATAAAATCAGAATAGAAACGAATCAGGATGTGGTACCTCCACTTACAAAAGAATTAAAAAAGGGGTACGACAGATTGTCGAGTGGTGTCTTGCTCAATCAATTCATTGGCTATAATCACTTATCTAATTCTAAATTGATCAATTTCTTTATCGGTCTGGATATCAACCAGGGTTTTCTGTCTAGCAGGCGCTCATATAATATTGATGAGATGCGTGTGAATGACGATAAGCGATTCGACATTCAACTGGGTTTTAAAGCAGGATGGATTCTACCAATTTACAAGCGATCTCCGGAGCAGTTCTACCGCTATTAAAGTGATTCTTTTTTACAACATAGCCATTTACCTTTTATCTTTTGGAATCAGTATTTTCTCTGGTTGGAATAAAAAAGCGGCATTGGCTAGAAAGGGTCGCAAGCTTAGTTTTAATACTCAGAAACTTGATGAACCCGTGTGGTTTCATTGTGCATCATTGGGCGAATTTGAGCAAGCCAGACCGGTTATTGAGAAAATCAAATCTAATCATCCGGACATTCCCGTTTTGCTCACCTTTTTCTCACCTTCTGGTTACGAATCACAAAAGAACTATTCGCATGCCGATCATGTGATGTACTTGCCGTTGGATATGCCTGGAAAAGCCAGACAATTTGTTGCGCACTTCAAACCCAGGATGGCCATTTTTGTGAAATACGAGCTTTGGTATCACTATTTAAGGGAAATGAAAAATCTTGAGAAGCCGGTGTATCTGCTGTCTGCTACTTTCCGACCAAAACACCGCTATTTTAGATGGTATGGCGGCTTTTTCAGAAAAATGCTGCACATGGTTGATCATATTTTTGTTCAGGATGAAAGATCCCTGGTCTTGCTTACGAGTATTGACATACAGCATGCTGCGTTAAATGGTGACACCAGATATGATCGGGTTTACGAGTTATCTCAATCTTCATTTGAGGATTCTTTGCTTGAGACATTTTGCGCTGGTAACAAACCTGTATTGATTGCGGGAAGCTCATGGGCTCATGAAGAAGTCTTGCTGCAAAGTATATGGATGCATCAACAAAGTGAATTGAAGCTCATTATAGCGCCACATGATATTTCAAAGACCAGAATTAGCAACATTCAAAACAGATTTGAAAATAGCTTTTGTTATTCTGAAGGTTTAGAGGCATTCAATAAACAAACAGTTCTAATCATCGACAACATTGGCTTATTGTCCAAACTCTATCGGTACGGCAATTTGGCGTTTGTGGGAGGTGGGTTTTATGATGCGCTTCACAATATTCTGGAGCCAGCAGCCTATGGACTTCCTGTTTGCTTTGGTCCGAAAACAGATAAATTTCATGAGGCTCAGGAATTAATAGACCATGGTGAAGCTATGGCAGTGAAAGAAAGTATGGATCTTGCTGACTTCATTAACTCATATGCATCATCCGATGGCAGTAAAAACCGTCAACTGGTGATAGATAGAACAGGAGCCAGCTCACGTTTTCTTGAACACATTTCAACCCAGTTGTGATGTGGACAGTTTCTCAACACAAACTGGATAATAGGGATGTTAAGCTGAAGACGTATTGTGAGCATGGTGCAAATCTGACTTTATTCGAACAATTCTTTGATCGCACCACTTCAGATCATTTATTGAAGATTTTGATGACCAATATCCACTGGAAACAAAATACAATTTCATTATTCGGAAAAACGCATTTGGAGCCCCGGCTAACTGCCTGGTATGGTGATCCTGGTATTGAGTATACTTATTCCGGGATAAAAAATACCGCTACCAAATGGTCCCCTGAATTGCTCACTATAAAAAAGGCCATTGAACGGAGTACTGCACTTAAGTTCAACAGTGTATTACTCAATCTATACAGAGATGGCAATGACAGTATGGGATGGCATCAGGACAACGAAAAATCTCTTGGTCGGAATCCTGCCATAGCGTCAGTGAGTTTTGGGAGTTCAAGACATTTCAAATTGAAACATGTGTCAGACAATATCAAAACCCACTGTTTACTGGAGCATGGCAGCTTGCTTGTCATGAAAGGCGACACACAAGACTTTTGGAAGCACCATATCCCCAAAACAAAGAAAGTGCTTGCACCGAGGATTAATCTGACGTTTAGAAAAATCATTGCCGTTTAAAAATCATCCCATCTAGCCCTACTTCCCCTCACATCCATGTGCACGCACTGTGTCCCCGGGTACTTACCAATTCCGCCTTCATTTTTAATGATATCATTTTCAAGAAAGCCAAGCACAATCTGCTTGTCATGTTTATCCTTATCGCCATCTCTGTCTAGATCTCCTACTCTCACATCTACCGCTATTCCCTTCATATGCATGCTCAAAGATGCCCCACCAATGTCTCTATTGTATCTGGGATGACGAAAACCATAATAAACGGTGAGTTCATTATAATCATATCCGTTCTCTTTTAGTTTCAGAACCAAATCCATCAGTTTATGAAGAATTCTGGGGTCCAGCAGCAGGTATTGATCTCCCCCATGATTCTTCACAACTCTCAGGAAGAACATATCCTCTGGTAAGAAATCTTTGATCCTATGCTTATTCACGATAAACCGATACATCTCATCACCTTTCACTCTGTAGAAAGTCTTTCCAATGTAATTAGCTCGAAAACGACCATTTAATTCACAATACTCAAGGTATTCGGCAGGCAGCTGCTCAAAGGGCACTTTTTCCAAAGTTGCCAGTACCGAATCTAGTTGCTGATGACTTAAAATGGGAGACTGATGGTATTTTTGATCGTATGTTTCTTCAGGAGACTTTTCTCGCCTACAAGCATGCAACAAGAGGGAAAGAACTGACAGCAAAATGACTTTTTTCATGCCTCAAAAAAGCACGTTTTGAGATTTACACCAAGGCAGACTTGGTAAAGAACCGTTTTCAAAGGGCAGATTGTCGTTCACATAAAAAAACAGACCATTTGTTTGGGCAAAATAAAACTTCATCATTTCTCAAAACAAAACATCATATTTTACCGTAATATATGTATCATGAAACGCTTGAAATTTTTACCATTCTTGATAGCATTAATTTGCCTGGGGTCTTGCAAACGTTTTGACCGTTTAACCCAGTTTAACTTGACCTATGACACTAAGACCAGAATTTCAAATGGAACAAGCATCAACATTCCTTTTAGTGTTTTAACTCCTGATGTAGAAACTAATTCTGAAACAGAATTTGAAGTACACGATACGAGAAAAGACAAAATTCAAAGAATCACGCTAAATGCACTTAAAATCAATATTGAAGCGCCTAGCGGGCAGGAGTTTGATTTTTTGAAGGAAGTAGAGATCTTCATTTCGGCAGATGGATTAAATGAAGTTTTATTGGCGTCCAAATACAATATCGACGATTCTCACACTTATGAACTCATTTTAGATGTTTCAGGAACTGACTTTCAAGAGTACATTAAAAAAGACAAGTTTGTTTTGCGGGTGCGGACTGTAACCGATCAGACCTTGTTTCAGGATGTAGACATCAATATTCGCAGCGAATTCTTTGTGGATGCAAAAGCGCTCGGAAAGGCCTAATCTCTTAATATTTACTTGCTTTTCCGTTCATTTTTTTGTATTTTATTAAAAGGATGATCCACACATCATTCCAATCTAACTTACTACCGGAAACTATGCTTAACAGTATTGTATCAGCCAGACTGATTCAAAACGGTATGAACTCACTTATAAAACACGAATTATGAAACAGAAAAAATTATTGATTAACCGTTTGGTGTCGGAGCTTAAATCGAAAGATTATAACGACATCAACAAAAAGACAAAAGACAGTTCCACAACGAATGCCTTTTCTCCTAATGTTTTGGCTTACAAAAATGGACAGCTTCACCTTTTTGATGTTAAAGTGCAATTGACAGACAAAATTGACTTTTTAATAAAAAAGTGGAGGTATTTATCGGACATAGCAAAAGAAACGGGAGCCGTATTCAAGATCATTGTTCCCAGAGGCAAAGAGCAGATTGCTCATTTTATTGCCAAACACAATAAGATCTCTGCTCCTATTGTGCCTATATAAATCTAGTGATACAGATCATATGAACCTCTGTTTTCGATGACAGTTTTCATCGTTTTTGGTTTAACGTTCACTTTAATGGTTCATATGCATTGAATTGTGTCACTTGACCAAGGAAGACCAGTCTTAGGACTGGTCTTTTTTTTGATCGATCAGTAAATTAACTCTATTCATTGTAACTCAAACAATACTCGGGAGGATGCCTAAATGAAGTAACGTCATACAAAAAGCCCGTCAAAGGATAATCCTTTGACGGGCTTACATTTAAGCTACTCATCTACTTGAGTTCGAGGAATCTTATAGCTTTACAAGTCTTTCAACTGAAACGTGTTCTGCATTAGCAACTCTCACGAAATAAACGCCACTTTCAAATGCACTTAAATCGATGGTTTGTCTTGCATTATTCACAGAGTTAACATTGAATACAATCTTACCAGACTGGTCAAGAATGTCAATATTAACATCAGCCTGATTCTCTAAAGTAAGGAAGAGAATGTCTTGAGTTGGATTCGGGTAGATTTCAGTAATTAATCTGATCTCTTCTTCCGTTCCAACAGCAGAGTTTTCATCCACTACTGAAAAAGGACTTAAGCTAGTGATGTTGTTTCTACTGATCTCATACATCCCATTTGCATTTGTTGAAGCACTACTTGCTGTGGTCACATCCCAATAAGCATTCACAAAGTGCGAGATGTAGGCGTTGTTTCTATCAAAACCATTCACTTCCATGTCAGAAGACCAGTTTAACTTCAAATTCATGTTAGTAGTACTTCCTGTTGAAGAATAAATATTCCAGGTTCTGTCTACCACACTTTCTGTAGCTGATAAATCGGCACCAAAATCACCCATAAGCAACAGATCATTGGCCACATTTACCATGAAAGTCGCAGATGAAGCATTCATTGATTCTATTTGAGCAGGAGAATAGCTTGTAGCAGTTCCTACTGGAAATTCAACATAACCTGCGGAAGACCCTGAAATATCCATATCAAGGGTTCCTTCACCTTCAATCATTACGTAGCTATCTTCATTGGCTCCGGTAATTGATCCTCCGTTCACAATTTTTAAATTGTTGTCAAAAATTACCACCGAACCAGAGTTAAAATCAAGGTTATTGGTACTCATATTGGTTCCAATCATGGCTGTTCCATCGTTGTCAATATCAACCACTAGGGAATTCATTGTATTTCCTGATTGACTAAACATGATCGTATCTGATAAAGAATTTGCTGAGCTCAAGGTTAAGTTAGAGTTCGCATCAGCGGCTAACCACCCATTCATAGAAGCCATGTAATCTCCGGCAATTTCCAAATCATATCCTGAAAAATCCAAACCACCAGACTGCATGTTGATATCACCGGTAGAACTGAAGTTACTGTTCAACGATACCATATCTGAATTAGAATCTAAATCGATGGTTAAATCATTCATTCCAGATCCTGACAATTCAATGCCTGAAGTTTTAGAACCTCCATTGTACACAACATCATAAGATGCACTGCCATCAAATGTTCCATTTGCCAAAATAATTGATCCATTGTCAATCATAATTGATGAGCCTGAATTCATCATTAAAGAAGAGGCTCCATCAATTTCCAGGTCTCCGTTTTCCAATTCAAGAGCACCATTAATCATCACATCAGAGTCTACGGTTAACTTACCGCTACCATTTGAAAAATTGACCGTTAGATTGTCCACTTCATTTGCAGAACTTGTAAATTCCAGGCTGCTGCTCAAATTTGAACTTGAGGTCACAGTTACGCTGGAAAAAGTACTTCCTGAAATGGTCGCGCCATTATTGGCCATATAGTCACCACTAATCATAATATCTGATCCATTTAAATTCAGAATCCCTGAATTATGGTGTAAAGTAGAGGATACCATTAAATCCGAACTTAAACTCAACTCTTGAGTATTGTCGTCCAAATCTATGTACACCTCATTCATTCCCGAACCGTTAATTTCGATACCGGTATTTTTTGAGGTTCCTACATACATTACATTGTATGTACCAGCAGATGAAAACACACCTCCACCTGTAGTCATGCTTCCCTGGTCTACCACTACTGTTGAATTAGTTTGCAGATCAAGTGCAGCTCCAGAGTTCAAGGTAAGGGTTCCATCATTGAGCCTTAAGGTATCCTGCACATCCATTGCACTAGACAAAGTCAAAGACAGATTGGATGTCGCAAACGTCTCAATACTAGACATTCCGGAAAAACCAAAAGAGCTCAAACCTGAGAATTCAAGTCTGCTCAAATCCAATGTTCCATTTCCAGACAAATCACCATTGTTCATATATAATGTACTGTTATTGGTGCTTTGTAAAGTTCCGTCTACAGTGATGCTTCCTCCTGGCACGAGAATGCTAAACCCGTTGAGCGTAACATCCTGATCCAAATTTACCACTACCCCTGTATTGATGATAATATCATCGTTGGCGTCAATAGTTGTTCCCGGACCATTTCCTCCAGACCATGTAGCCGAACTGGTCCAATCTCCGGAACTCACTGCTGTAAATGTGGCTGCATGTAGCAAGCCTCCGCCCATCATGAATGCCAGGGCGCATAGTTTTCTAAAAGTTTTGTCAATATTCTTCATAAGTTCAATTTTTAATTGTTTGAGTTCACTAAGACCAAGTTTGTACCAAGTCCTAAAATAAAATTAAACAACTGAATTACAGTGCTTTAAGTAAAGTCAATTTTCCGTTCTCAAATTAAATTGTAGAATTTTCGCAACAAAACTGTGGAAGCCTGTCCCACCCCACTCTAAGGAGCATATTTACAGATTGTGTAGAAAAGATGTCACAGATTGTGTAGAGCGCACCCTACATCAATCACTACACACAAAATTAAATGGCTGAAAATCAGAAAAATAAATACAAAGGAATGGCTTTTGTCCCATTCATCCTAAACAAACTCTAACAAATAAACATTATGAACCCAACATTAAATACAGACATTAAAGCGCTTCAACACCTCAGTGAATTGCTCAATGAATTTAATGCCTATTTCTCATCAATTGAGTCATCGCCCGAATCCGGTTCTTATGAATGGGCTGATGCTCTATCGAAAGATCTGGCATTGAATAAAAAATTAAGTCTGTCACTAGACGAAAACATTTTGACTTATGGCGGACAGGTACAAGCCATTTCAAAGGCAAATACTAAATGGATTGACCTAATTAAGGGTGTGAATGGTTGTTCCGACCCACAGGATTTATTCATTGAGGTAAAATCATATATCCTCAAAAGATATGAGGAATACAGAGAAAAAATTGAGACCGATGATCTTAAATCTCTCATCGAAACTCAAAGCACAGAACTTGCCTATTCTCTGGAAGACATGAAATCACGCCTTAAAGCGAAGGCATAATTAACTATTAACTTAAACTAAAATTTTATGAAACCGATTAGATTATTTATTGGCACATGTATAGCTGCTTCTTTGTTAAGCAGTTGTGCCAACAGGAACATTAACAAAGGGCATACAGCCTACAATAATTTAGCGTACGCTGAAGCAGTTGAACATTATACTAAGGTAGATGACGACAATAAAGACTACCAAACTAAAGTTCAATTGGCAGATAGCTACCATTTCTTAAACAGACCTGAAGACGCTGCCAAATGGTACGCTGAGGCACTTCAAGAGAAAGACCTATCTCAGGTAGATTATGATGTATTAATTCGATACGCTCAAGCACTTGAGTCTACAGGATCGTATGACCTGGCTCAAGACTATTATTTGGAAGCATTTTCCAGAAATCCTGAAGACGTAGCAGCACTTTCAAGATTTGTTTCTTCTGATACCAATCAGATTTCCTCATTTGAAACAGATCGTTTTGAAACGCAAAAACTTGCCATTAATCAAGACAACAGATCCCATATGAGTCCGGTATATCACAAAGATGGGTTGGTGTTTACTTCTGAGAGAAACAAAAGCCTTAAGAATGACACGCATCCCTGGTCGGGCAGACCATTTGCCGAAATGTATTTCAGCTCTATTAAGGAAGACGGTGAATTGGGAACTCCCAAGGTTTTCGCTAAAAATTTGCAAACACCTTACGACGATGGTGTAGTGAGCTTTAGTCCGGACGGAAGAACCATGTATTTCACAAGAACAAACTATACTGATGGTGATCTAAATATGGATGAAGAGGGCAATGTAAACCTCAAGATTCTTAAGTCCGAATTCAAAAATGATGAATGGCAGGAGCCTCAGGAATTGGCATTTAATTCTGATGACTACAACTGTGTGCATCCGGCAGTTTCTCCCGATGGTACTAAATTGTATTTTGTATCTGATATGCCCGGCGGAATTGGTCAAAGCGACATATATATAGCCAATATTTATGAAGATGGAACAACTGGTTTCCCTCGAAATTTAGGTTACGTTGTTAATACCGAGAGAAACGACATGTTCCCTATGGTTAAAACCGACAATGGTCAGGACGTATTGTACTTTTCTTCTGAGGGACATCCAGGTTATGGAGGCATGGACATATTTGTTTCGCACTCTTATGGAACAGGCAATTACTGGACTACTCCGGAAGCACTTCCTATGCCGCTCAACTCAAACAAAGATGATTTTGGAATTGCCTTTGAAGGTGATATGGACAAAGGCTATTTGAGTTCAAATAGAGGTGATTCTCAGGGAATTGATGCCTTATATAAATTTGACAAGCAGAAAGAAGGCATTCTTCAAGCTGTGGTATTGGAAGAAAACAGCAATGAGCCTATTAGCAATAGTGAAGTTAAATTGGTTGCCGGCGAAGAAGAAATCGTAAAAAAGACAGGAACCAATGGATCAGTATTTTTTGAAGTAGAACCCGAAATCTACTATCAATTAAAAGTGGAACAAGAAGGTTTTGTGCCAGAAGAAGCCTATGTCGTTCCGAATAGTTCTGACTTGTATGGTGATACTTTGGTGAAGACCATTGACCTGGCAGCGATTCCCAAAATTGTAGTGACGCCTATTCCGGATTTCAGACCTATTTATTATGAATTTGATGACTATACGATTACTGAAAAAGCAGCCAGCGAACTGGATAAGGTTGCCACTATTATGAAAGACTATCCGAGCATTACAGTTCGATTAAATGGTCATGCCGATTCCAGAGGCTCAGATGATTATAACGACTGGTTATCTGCACAAAGATCTGAAGCCGCCAAAGCTTATTTGGTGAACGCCGGAATTTCTGCCAGCAGAATTGATACGGAATCGTACGGTGAAGACAAGCTAGTCAACAACTGTGATGAAGCCACTGACGATTGCACAGAAAATCAGCATCAAAAGAACAGAAGAACAGTTATTGAAATTAACAGTTCTGATGTGAGTATCAATAAATAATACACACGTTTTAAACGAAAAAGACCGGGTTAACCCGGTCTTTTTTTTGCCTATTTAGTTTTGGGAAATTTTAGATGAAAACAGGTACCTTTTCCTTCCTCACTTTCCACACTAATCTTGCCTTTGTGAAGGATTACCAGATTATGTACGGTGGCCATTCCGAGTCCCAAACCTTTAGATCTTTCACTAAAAAAAGGTTCAAAAAGGTGTAGTCGGGTGGTTTCATTCATGCCCTTGCCTGTATCCGAAATATCTACTACAAAATGCGTGTCATTTTCCTTTAAAATCACTTTGAGTTGTCTTACTGAAGCCTCTTCCATGGCCTCAACGGCATTGGTCAGCAGATTAATGAATACAATCTCCAGTTGCTCGGCATCTGCGGAAATGACAGATGACGCACATTGATTTTCAAATTCCGTGGCTATTTCTTTGAGGTTGAACCGGTCTTCACAGAAATGAATCGATTTTGATATGACATCTGCCAATTCAATGTTACTTTTTTCCAACTCTTTCACGCGGGTTCCCTTCAAAAGTTGATCGATCATCAGACTGATTCGCTCACTATTTCTTTCTATCATCTCAACGAACAACCTTGCTTCATCATTTGAATCTGGTATTTCATCTTTCAGCTGATCCGTTGCTAGGTTAATGTTGGTGAGTGGATTTCTTACTTCATGCCCCACCATTCTGGCCATTCTTCCAGTTAAACTTACCTTTTCTGCAACGAGCACCCTTTTTTCAGCATTTTTAAGTTCTGTCATATCGTGAATCACCCCCTGAAAACCTGTCAATTCTTCATCCTCATCATCATATATTGTTGCAATTGAAACAAGTGCTGTTAACTTGTTCTTCTGTTTGAGTTCTACTACAAAATCTTTGACATAACCTTTGTCATCGAGCTGTGTCTTTAAGTCTATGAAATCTTGATCTCGCGTGAAAAAATCAGCCAAATTCAGCCCTCGAATATGCTCATACTCATCCTCAAACAAGGCTTTAAAAGAATGGTTAATTTCTTGGATATTGAATGATTTATCTGTGATATAGATGGGATCCACACTGTGCTTAAACAAAGTGACAAATCTTTTTTCTCTTGCATCCGCCAAACGAGATTGTTTATAGCGTTCAACAGAGTGTCTGATGGTTCTTTCGAGTAGAATTGCACTCAAATTATCTTTAGGTAAGTAATCATATGCACCGGCTTTGATGGCCTTATCATCTACCTCTCTACTGTGCAATCCGGTAAGTAGTATAAATGGTTTTTTGAAGCCAGCAGCCACTGTATCCGTGATCAATTTCAGCCCCGTTTCTTCTCCCAAATAATGATCTACCAAATAAATATCATGTTTTCTGGCACTGATCAATTTAGTGGCTTCCTGATAACCAGAAGCAAAAGAAATCTCAAAATTTTGATCTTTGATCTCCCGCAGATAGTCTTCAATTAAAAACTGATCGCCTTCGTCATCGTCAATAATAAGAATTCTTATTTTATCCGGATTAATTTCCATCTTTTCCTGTTCCCGGTAAACGAACAATTTCAAACCAATACTTACCAAGTCGTGCAATTACCTCAACCAGATCTGTGAAATTGACTGGTTTAGTAATAAAACTGTTGACCCCCAGATCATAGGTTTTAATGATGTCTTCTTCAGCTTGTGACGTGGTCAAAATAACGACTGGAATGCTTTTTAATTTGCTATCCTTTTTGATCTCAGCCAGGGCTTCACGACCATCTTTTTTGGGCATATTCAAGTCTAGCAAGATCAATCCGGGTCTTGGCGCATTTGTTTCATTGTACTTTCCTTCTCTCCTGAGAAAATCCATAAGTTCCTCACCATCTTCAACAAAGTAGACAGGATTTTTCAGGTTATTCTGTTCAAGCGCTTCTTTGGCTAGCATACGATCATCCGGATCGTCATCTGCCATTACAATACAAATTAATTCGTTCTCTCTCATAAGTATGTATGAAGGTAATTATAAATTTGAAGGCAACACAATAATGAAGGTTGAACCTTCTCCGGGTTTGCCTATTGCGTGCAAAAAACCTCCGTGGTTTTCGCATATTTTTCGGCAAACAGCCAAACCAATACCGGTTCCTTCGTAGGCATTTCTGCCGTGCAGTCTTTGAAAGATGGTAAAAATCTTGTCAATGTATTTCTGATCGAAACCTATGCCATTATCTGATACGGTGATATAGTGATAAGTTGATTCGGGATCAAGGCCATGAATATCAGGATCAAGGGCATTCCCCCGTCTAATTTCATACTTAATTCTAATCTGGGGTGAGGTCTCTGCCTTTCTGAACTTAAGCGCATTGGACACCATATTTTGAAATAATTGATGCATTTGCGTGCTATTTGCTTTTTTGAGCACGGGCAAATCCTGAGTATCAAAAGTGGCCTGTGTTTCTTCAATGCGCATGCTAAAATCACTCAAGACGGTTGTCAAAACTTTGTTTAAATCCACTTGTTCCCTTTCTCCCGCATTTCTTGAGACTCTTGAAAATGACAATAGATCCTGGATGAGTTTTTGCATCCTGGCGGCCCCGTCCTGCATTCTACTCAGGTACTCTTTTCCCCTATCCGACAGATCTTCTTCACAGACCTGTTGAAGCCTGTCACCGAAAGCCCGGATTTTTCTCAAAGGTTCCTGCAAATCGTGAGACGCAACATAGGCAAATTGTTCCAGGTCTTCGTTACTTCTTGATACGTCTTTGAGTAACTCTTGTAGTTTCTCATCATTTTTAACCCTGATAGAAATGTCTCGAATATTGAAAGCGAAGAATACCTCTTCATTTTCTTTCCAGGAGCTTCTGGAAATTTCAACTCGGAATTTTTGACCATTTTTCTTTTGCCCAACCCATTTTTCTTTGGACATTTCTTTGAAAAGTGCGTCATCACTTTTCGCACTGGTTATTTCTGTAGTCGAATCGTCCCGCAACGGGTAAACGAAATCCTGAAGCTTCTTGTTTAGCAAAAAAGTCTCTCCATGGCCAAACATGCTCTCACCCGCCTCACTCCATAGTAACACATTACCGCTATTGTCTGTCACACAAATGGTATCTTCTGCGGAATCGATCAAATTTTTATACCGCAACTCGCTTGATTCCAACTGCTCAAATGCCAATTCTCTTTCCTCTTGAAATCTCCTGGTAGTAACCCGCTCCTTTTCAATCAAAAAATAGCCCAGAAGCGCGATAAAGATGGTTAATATGCCAAACAGCACGGTTACTTTTCTGGATTTTTCGGTATTCGAATCTATCAGAGCCTCTCGCCTTTCCAACTCCTTTTTTTCGTAGGATTTCATGGTATTCACGAGTAGCCGCATGTCGTCCATAACGTCATCACCCTGTATTAACAGCATATTGATGGTGCTGTCCCGCCCTTCTTGGTCAAGGAGTTGGTTCACGGAATCCAGGAGCAGCATTCTATTAATTATCAGGGAATCAAGTTGGTCCATACGACTCAACTGTTCAGGTTTTTTAGACACATAGTCGCGACAACGTTCCAGGCTCTTGAGTAAAGTTTGTTTGGCCACATCATAACTGGCGTTGACATCTTTATCGCGGGTGATAATGTAGCCGCGGTTAGCCGCTTCCAACTCAAAGGTAGATTTAAGCACGGTTTCCATGGCATGCTGTACCTTATGAGAATCTTTCACCATCTCAGTTACCTCATCTGCCCGCTTTAAATTGTTGTTGGACAAATAAATGAAGCCAATACAAGCCACACACACCACTACCAGACCACCAAGTAAAACAAATCTAAATCCTGCCATAATCCAAAAAAGAGCCTCACCAGTGGTGAGACTCTCAAATTTAACATTTATAAAGTAACCATTATCTTGGTATTAGATGAAGTTCATCTTCTCCGCCTTTTTCTCTGATCCAAAGTTCCTTTTCTTTTAGCTTAAGGATTTGGTATACATTGTCGGCGTCATCATTTTCAAAATCTAAGCGAATTTCTTCCTTATCGTTTTGAAAGTTCCAGGTACCATCTGTTTCTGCTTCAAAGGTGAAGTCTCCAAAGGTATAAATGGCGACTAGTCTTGCGTCTCCGTCGGTAAGCATCTGAAGCTCATACTGATCGTAGTCAGAAGTCACGTCATTGCCATTCCTGTACGCTTTTTCAATTTTCCAGGTGTTGGATACACGTTCTTTTTTAGATTTAAGGCTGACCATTGGTCCCTCTTCATATTTCTTGCATGATCCCAGTAATAGTGTTGCGGAGGCAACAATTCCAAGACCGAATAATTTTAAAGTTTTCATTGTTTTGATTTGTTTTAAGTGTGATTATTTTTCAGTAAAATGTAGTTCTGTTTCTCCACCAAGTTCTCTCAACCACATTTCGTCAGTAGTCAATTTTAAAATTTGGTACTCTTCGTCGTAGTCGTCGTCTTCAAAGTCCAACTTAATATTGGCGTCATCATTGGTGAATGTCCAGGTTCCGTTGGTTGATGTTTGGTACTGAGTTCCAAACAAAGTGAAATTGGCATCTAGCTGTGCATCTCCATCATCTGTTAAATAAAGATCGAATTGATCATAATCAGAAGTGACATCATTGCCGTTGTTTTCAGCACGCTCAACTACCCATGTGTTGGCAACTCTTTCGTTTTTTGGAATAATACTAATTGCAGGACCTTCTTCATACTTGTTGCAACTGGTAAATCCAATCCCTGCTAGCAACACAATCATTAGTTTAGTTTTCATCATTTAAGTTTTTAAAGTTTCATTTGATAAGACTAATTACCAAGATCTTTCCAAAAACCACTAAAACAAACTAACAAACTGAAAAACAAACAATTAAACCCAAAATAAAAGCGTGCCATTGTATGAGCACGCTTCAATTTTGTGGAATTAAATCCTCAGTCAGGGGTAAAAAAGGGGCAGACTTATGGTTTTAAGTCAATGTCGTAAGCATTTATTTTATTGTATAAGGTCTTACGATCGATTTTAAGGATGTCTGCAGTTCGACTTTTATTGTATGCTGTTTTCTGAAGAACGGACAAGATGGCTTTCTTTTCGGCACGTTCTACAACAGACTTAAGATCTGTTAAGTCTAATGTGCCATCGTCAGCATCTTCAACTTCAATCATACTTGGATTGAGCACCTCTTCGGGAAATTCTGTTTCCCCAATTTTATCTGACTGACATAACAAGGTAGCCCGACGGATCATATTTTTCATTTCTCTAAGGTTCCCAGGCCAATGGTAGGCCAAGAGCTTTTGTTCAGCTTTATCACTAAAACCTTCTATTGTCTTATCCAGCTCATGATTCGCTTCATTCAAAAAGAAATGCGCATAGTTCATGATATCTGAGCGCCGCTCTTTTAATGAAGGTAATTCAATTTTAAATTCATTGATTCTGAAGTATAAATCCTCCCTAAACTCCCCTTCCTGGACTTGTTTTTTCAAATCTTCATTGGTCGCAGCGATCACCCTAACATCTACATCTATGTCTTTTTCATCCCCAAGTTTTCTCACCTTTCTCTCTTGGAGTACCCGGAGAAGTTTCACTTGGTTTTCATAAGTTAAATTGCCAATCTCATCCAAAAATAATGTCCCTCCACTGGCTTGTTCAAAATGTCCTCTTTTATCTTTTAATGCTCCGGTAAAAGCACCTTTTTTATGTCCGAATAATTCACTTCCTGCCAGTTCTCTTGGTAATGCACCACAATCTACTGCCACAAAAGGACCTTCTTTTCTCTTGCTCGATTGATGAATTGACTTTGCTGCTACTTCCTTTCCGGTGCCGCTCTCTCCAAGAACCACTACCGTCATATCGGTTTCCGCCACCAAGTCCATCAGCTGATGCACTTGTTTAATTCTCCCACTTGTACCTACCACATACTCTTTTGAGGCATCTTGTGTTTTTTGAGACTTTTTGGTTTGAGAATCCTGGGGTTGTTCATTGTCTTTAAGCTCTCCTTTCTTAGCAATAGCCAAATTAATGGTATGTAAAATCTCTTCCGGATGAATCGGTTTGGTAA
>JAUILH010000243.1 GCA_030433115.1 Bacteroidia bacterium
AAAGAGAAGATCGATGCCGGGGGCAATTACATTGTCACGCAGATGTTTTTTGATAACCAGAAGTACTTTGACTTTGTCGACGCGGTGCGTGCTGCGGGCATCAACGTCCCGATCGTCCCGGGCCTCAAACCCCTGACGAAACTCTATCAGCTCAACTCCATTCCCCGCCTGTTTTACATTGATTTGCCGGATGATTTGGTGAAGGCAATCTCGAACGCTAAGGACGGCGAAGCGCGGCGGCAGGTCGGCATCGAATGGTGCGTGGCCCAGAGCCAGGAGCTGAAGGAACGCGGCGTTCCCTGCCTCCATTACTATACGATGGGGGACTCGAGTACGATTCAGGCGATTGCGAAGGCGGTGTATTGAGGGGTGTACGCTTCCCAATTAGCGCTACCATAATTTAAAGGAGGGGGGGGGTAAAAGGAACGCGTCTTCGAAAACGATCCGGGAACTTATCTTCACAAACCGGACAAGCGCGAGTTATCCGCAGGGGGGGGCAGTAACTCCGGAATACGTACCCTGTCTTTGGTTTCGCCTTTTAGGCGGCGGGCTGCGTTGGCGTATCCGTTTAGTCGTCATTGTAAAACGACCCAGTAGAAATTGATAATGGAATTACATCCGAAAACATATGAGCCGAATATCGAACTGTCTGAGTTTGTTAAAAGGTATTGGACCTTAGATGGAGAAAAGGAAAATATACCTCTCAGAAATACCATTGTGCCAGACGGAACGATGAAATTGATTTTTCACTATGGCGACACTTACAGACATCATTCTCAGAATGGTAGTGTAACAACTTTGCCAAAATGCTTTTTAATTGGGCAATTGACAAAGCCCTATGTGATTGAACCAATAGGAGTAACAGGAAGCTTTGTGGTGCAATTCAAACCAAATGGCTTTGTACCGTTTACGTCAATTCCAATCAAAGAAATGGAAAATACTGCGGTGCCGTTAGACATATTGTTTGGAGAAAAAGGAAAAGAACTTGGCGAACAAATTTTAAACGCAAACTCTACATCTGAAAGAATTCAAATTATTGAAACATTTCTTTTTAGTCAATTAGCCGATAAACATAGAATTGACAACGTAGTAAAATCCACAGTTGAAACCATCTTCAATGCTAACGGGCAATTTTCTGTGAATGAATTTTCAGAGAGCAATAAGATAAACAGAAGGCAATTAGCACGAAAATTTTCTTCAACTATCGGGTTAAGTCCAAAGCAACTTGCAAAGACAATTAGAATTCAGGGAGTATTAAAAGTGTTGCTGAATGAAGAGATTTCGAGCCTGACCGACTTGGCTTATGAGAACGAATATTTTGATCAGGCACATTTTATTAAAGAATTCAAGGAGTTTACCGGGTTGACACCGAAGGAGTTTTTTGGAGACGACCTGAAAATGTCGTTGATTTTTGACAAAAAATAGCCTTGTCCCATTTTTACAATTTTGCCGTTTGGATTGATTCCATCTTTGCATTGCAATATTGCAAAAGGTAAAAACCATATTAAAATGGTAAATATTAATCCAGTTGGCTGGTTTGATCTCAATGTGTCAAACTTAGAACGAGCAAAAAGATTCTACGAAGCAGTTTTCAACTTAAAGCTAACAGATGCTCCCCTTGAATGGGGGAAGCAATCATTCTTTCCTTTTAGCCCTGAAAGCCACGACATCTCAGGTGCATTAGTGGAGAAAGCCGACTTTGTTCCGAGTAGCAATAATACAGTCATCTATTTTGAGACTGATGATAACATTGCAGAAGAACAAAGAATTGAAGCAGCAGGTGGAAAAGTGGTACAACCTAAAATGAATATTGGTGAATTCGGATTCATTTCAATTTTCATAGACACAGAAGGCAACACAGTCGGGCTTCATTCACGTAAATAACTGGCGGTGTATCAAATGCAAGGATGGGGGGCACATCGACTTTGGCCTTTAATCTCCAAAATCGCATATAGGATGGGCGCTGATCCAATCCTGCTCGTAACAGTGAGATTTAAGCCATCCTTACATCTGATACACGCCCAAATGATTTTCATTTATGACTTACGATAGAAACCTTGCTGACAGAGTTAGAGAGTATCTTGCTGACATACCAAAAATAGACATTGAAGAAAAAGAAATGTTCAATGTGCTGAATTTTATGGTCAACGGAAAGACTTGTGTATGTGTCAGTGGCGAGAATTTGATGCTGCGTTTTGACCCAAGTCGCCAGGAAGAACTTTCAGAAAGAAATGGATATGAGACAATGTTGATGAAAGGGAAAGAATATAAAGGCTACTGCTACATAAATCCGGACGGATTTAAAGACAGAAAAGCCTTTGAGTTTTTCTTAAACTTGTGCCTGGAATACAATAAATTTGCTAAAGCTTCAAAGCAACGAAAGGCGAAGTAAATTAGGGTGCGTGCGCTTCCCAATTAGCGCTATCAGGGGAGAGGTCAATAATTTAAAAGATGAGTACGGTAGAAAAGATTCAACACATCGCTGCCTGGACTTATGACAACTACGATGGTGATGTTAACAAAATCAACCATGGAAGCGGTGAGAGTGATTTTACTCGAATAGAGAAAATGGTGGGTGAAAAATTACCATAAGAATTCTTAGCCATTTATACCAGCATCAATGGTGAAGTCGGTGGAGGTAGTGGAATTTTGTTTGGGCATGAATTCCTGTCAACAAAAAAGATTATCTCGAATCTTGAATTTGCCTTGAGCCTCTTAAAGCCAACGGAACGGAAAATAATTGATCCGGATAGAGCAAGAGGGATACTCGATGAAATTTCTGGTCAATTATTAAACTCGATTCCCAATAAGAAAAAGTTTGGGTTTATCTCAAAGAAATGGTACAAGGCAACATTTAGCTGTTCGCCTGATAGCTACAGTCAAATTACAGTAGAATATGAAAATGGCGAAACGGAAAAGTATTCCATAAAAGAAGCGTATTCAGATAGCATATTTGATCTTGGATACGAAATCCATCAACTGGAAAAGAAAGACTACAATTGGGATAGTTTGCTTTTTGAAATCAGACCCGACGGTGAATACTCAGTAGCAAGAAAAGATTACGTCTGGGAAGAAGAGCGCTTTTCTTCCTGCCCGAAAGGCAAGATAAAAAAGAAGTATTGTCATTATAAGTGGATTCCGGTTTTTCATGATTTTAGTGGAAACTTTATCGGAATAGATCTTGACCCGGATCAAGAGGGAAGCAAAGGACAGATTATCATTTTCGGTAGTGATGAAGAAAACATGGTGGTTGTTGCCGATAATTTGACTGAGTTCCTTGATTTGTCAATCGAAGAGATGAATAACAATCCAGAGGAATTTGCGTCAGACAACCATGTTCATGACGTCTACAGGAAAATAAAAAAATGTGCCTGATGGGCGCCGCTCAAAAGCTGTTTTGGCACA
>JAUILH010000084.1 GCA_030433115.1 Bacteroidia bacterium
TGGAGTTTGGTTCATTCAAAAATATGAAATTGATGGGGTTGACTCATTGCAACACATGGGATTCGAGACTCATGAATATGTATTTGGGGATAAATCATGCGCACAATCTGTGGCTGGAAGAAATTGTTTGAGTTGTAGTGGGGATGGGGAATGGTATTTCCCGGGAGGAAATAGGGAAATACTTAATTTTATTTTTTTCGCAAGCCCTTCCCCCTTCACATATACTTATGAACCTGATCCACAATTCAGTGTTAGTTCTTGGCAGATTATGAAACTGAAGAATAAAGAAATGATCCTTCAAAATTTAGAAGAAGCGAGTACAAGAACTATCAGGCTCACTTTAGTGAAATTTAATAATAAGAGACCATGCGCATAATCATTATATCATCAACACTCATCATATTAGGTATTAGTGCCTGCACGAAATACCCGGAAGGACCTGCATTTTCCCTGAGAACAAAAACAAACAGAGTTGCTGGAGTTTGGCACATTCATAAATACGAGATTGATGGGGTGGACTCATTACAACATATGGGGTTTGAGACTCATGAATATGTGTTTGGAAGCTCTAGTTGCGACAGAACGTTCTATGGCAGAAACTGCACGAATTGCGCTGGTCCAGGTTCAGAATGGAGCTTTTCGACCATTGATAAAAAGCTGCTCATTAATCTTCTCTATATTCCTGCAACATCCCCGTTTAGTTATTCGGTTAATTCCACTGCTGGAATTACATACGACTCTTGGGAAATTATGCGCCTGAAAAACAAGGAAATGATCCTTGAATCATACTCTGATGTTTCCAATAGCACAATTCGAATCACATTGGTAAAAGAAAACAATAAAAGACCATGCGAATAAAATACTACCTGTCAATTTTGACATTCATGGGTATTACATGCCCAACAATCGCCCAGACACACCAACTTAATCATGATAAATACTGGTATTATCGGTATCGGCTAGAAAATAACTTCATGAAACAAGGTAAAGAACAAGGAGCCAGTTTAATTGCTAATGAAAGAGGTATAACCAACCCTAATGTTGGTGCTAGCAACAACGTCTTTTTAAAGTTTGGTGATCAGACTATCACCCTAGGTTTATACATAGCCTCCCTTGCCTTGGAGTACAATTTATTGGCACAAAATAACCAAAGTACGGAAGAGACCATTCAAGATTTATATTATGCAATGTGGGCTTTTAATCGTTTAGATGAAAATGAAGAGAGTTTATTCAGGACTAACTCCGATATGGTGATTCCAAGCCCTCAGCAAAGTGATCTCAATGGGTTTTTCGGAAGAGATGATGTAAATGAAGAATTCGTTCAAAACAATATAATGCACTTTAATAATAATAAAACTCCTTCACAGATTAATTCTGCAAATATGCCTACCCTAATGGGGTCTGATTGGGAAATTGATGAATCAAGGGAAGAAAACAGACTCATGACAGTGGGGAATTCTAGAGTTGGTGGTTTAACTGAAATGAGTCAAGATCAGGTGTTTTACATGATGCTTGGTTGTGCTATGATTCACAAATTTGTACCTACTTCTGTCTCCCACAATAACGAGCCTTTTCAAGATGGTGAAGTATCTATTTCTCAGGAAAGTGAAAACATCCTGCACCGAATGATCCGATATATGAATGGAAAACATCAAAACAAAGGAGCATATTGGCCTTGGGCATTATATAATCCAATCACTGGAAATGAGGTTTTCCGGGAAGCCGAAAGTTGGCTATGGAGCTATGGTATTGCCAATGCGGCCTGTATCAACGATTTAGCAGGAGGACCTGGATGTGGTGATTTTTACAACGCTTACAGCATTTTTCCGGGAGGTTTTCTTTGGAATCTTCAAGCATTTACCGGGGCACCTTACCAAACATCCCATGACAATGCTCATATGTTTGGGCTATTAATGGCAATGAATGGTGCAAATAACTTCTCACCATCTCATGAAACCGGCTATCTCTACAGAAATCTTCAACACATCCCCATGATCAGACAAGTACTTTTTGGCGGTGGCAATCCTGTGAGTAATGGATACTATCAAAGTTTGCTCAATGACGCTCCATGTGAAGGTCCGTATTTCTTTAATTGGGCCCCTGGCACACCTAGTCATAATGCAGCTTCCTTTGAATAGTCGGGTGGAAATCGAGTGGTCCATCCAGAAAGGCGAGGGGGACCTCTTTTTCATGCCGAATACCCCGGCGTAGACTACCTCCTCTACCACAACCTCTATTACACCATTCAAAACCAGTATTACAGCAGTCCGTATAACATGATTGACATTTATGTGAACACGACTTATCCGCAATCTCTTCCTTTATTGCCTGCGGATATTGGTACACAGGCCAACCCTCTGTCGTTAGAAGCTTTTGGCACACTCACAGCCGACAACCTCATTAACGAAGAAGGGAGTGATCCTGCCTATGGCTCATCTGAAGTGGCTTACAGAGCTGGTTGCGGCATCCATCTTAAACCAGGTTTTCATGTGAAGAGTGGCTCGGATTTTCATGCGTACATAGACCCTTTTGAGTGTGCATTTGATGGGACCTACAAATCCGAAGATACTTTGGAAAAACCAGAATTGATGATATTGGACAAGTTCCAACCTCATTACGAGTCACAGGAAGTCATTGCACCTCAGTTTAACTATGACGATTCTGATCCGGAAGTGACCCCTATTGATGAATCAATGCAATACATGACGGAGGCAGATATTGAGCAGAGCATTCAAGATCATGTGCTGCTCTACCCCAACCCAAGTTCCGGAGAACTGAACATTGCGCTGGATTTTGATACAGGGAATGAGCCTTATCAAATTGTGATTCGCGATATGTCGGGCAGGGAAGTGTTTAACGAAAGTGGAATGAGCTTGTTTGAGAACATAGACATCTCGCATTTGTCGACTGGAGTCTATGCTTTGTCTGTGGTATTTGGTGAGGATTACTTTAAGATCACTAAGAAAATTTTGAAGCAATAAATGTGACTTGGAGTAGCCATGGCTTTTTGGAAGTAGTAGTCTCCTTCGTCGTGCCTCCTCTGAGAAACGGTTTGAAGAGAGGTTTAGAGTACAAAAAAAGTCGGTTTATTGCAAACCGACTTTCCAATGATATAGGGTGCAATATTACTTGCCGTCTTTCTTTTTCTTTCCACCTTTGAGCTCAAAGGTATCCATGAATTTAGTGGTGAAGTTTCCAGCTCTGAAATCTTCATGTTCCATTAATTGGATATGAAAAGGGATGGTTGTTTTTATACCTTCAACGATATACTCGCTTAACGCACGTTGCATTTTGGTAATCGCTTCCTCTCTGGTTTGCGCCACGGTGATCAATTTACTGATCATGGAATCGTAGAACGGAGGAATTACGTACCCGGCATATACGTGGGTATCAATTCTGATCCCGTGTCCACCTGGTTCGTGATATTCAGTAATTTTTCCAGGACTTGGACGGAAATCGTTATGAGGATCTTCCGCATTGATTCTACACTGAATGGCGTGCAATCTCGGAATGTGATTTTTTCCCGACACTTTCTCGCCAGCCGCAATCTTAATTTGCTCTTTCACCAAATCGTAATCAATAACCTCTTCTGTAATGGTGTGTTCTACCTGGATTCTGGTATTCATTTCCATGAAGTAAAAATCACGGTTTTTATCTACTAGAAACTCTACAGTTCCAACACCTTCATATTTTACAGCTTTAGCGGCTTTGACAGCTGCTTCACCCATTCTCTTTCTCAAGTCATCAGTCATAAATGGAGAAGGCGTTTCCTCCACCAATTTCTGGTGTCTTCTTTGAATAGAGCAATCTCTTTCACTTAAGTGACAAGCATTTCCGTATTGGTCACCGGCAATCTGAATTTCAATGTGTCTTGGATCTTCTATGAATTTCTCCATATACATCCCATCATTTCCAAATGCAGCAGCGGCTTCTTTTCTGGCAGATTCCCATGCTTCTTCCAAATCATCTTCACTCCAAAGGATTCTCATCCCTTTTCCACCTCCACCGGCGGTAGCTTTCATCATCACAGGATACTTAATCTGCTTAGCGGCCTTACGGGCAGTTTCCAAGTCTGGCATCACACCATCTGAACCTGGTACTACAGGTACTTTTGCCTTCTTCATGGTTAACTTAGCCGTGGCCTTATCTCCCATATTTTCAATTTGTTCGGGCAAAGCACCAATGAACTTGATGTTGTGCTCCTGACAAATCTTGGAGAACTTAGCATTCTCAGACAAAAACCCATACCCTGGATGAATGGCGTCTGAGTTGGTAATCTCAGCCGCGGCAATGATATTCGGAATCTGCAAGTAAGAATCTGCACTGGCAGCTGGTCCAATGCACACAGCCTCATCCGCAAATCTCACAGGTAAGCTATCCTTATCAGCGGTAGAATATACAGCCACCGTTCTGATGCCCATTTCTTTACACGTTCTGATAACGCGTAGCGCGATTTCGCCTCTATTGGCGATCAAAATTTTCTTAAACATAAGACAGTTTTAGTTAAACAGTCAATTATGATGGATCTACCAGGAATAATGGTTGATCGTACTCGATAGGTGAAGAATCGTCCACCAATACTTTCACAATTGTTCCGGACATTTCTGATTCAATTTCATTGAACAGTTTCATGGCCTCAACAATACAAATAGTATCACCTTCTTTGATGCTGTCTCCAACCTCAACATAGTTAGGTTTGTCGGGCGCCGCTCTTCTGTAGAAGGTTCCGATCATTGGCGACTTAATGGTGACATATTTAGAATCATCTGAAGCCGCTTCAGGTGCGGGGGCAGTCGGGGCTGGAGCAGCAGCTGGTGCGGGGGCCGGAGCCGGAGCAGCAGGCGCTGGAGCAACAGGGGCAGCGGCTACAGGAGCTTGCTGAACAATGACTGTTTGCTCTTCCTTCTTCTTTTCAGATTTAATCGTGATTTTAAAATCTTTTCTTTCGATCTCTACTTCATTCACGCCAGATTTGGCGACAAACTTGATGAGGTCTTGTATTTCCTTTAGTTCCATACTCGTAATTTGCTTGAAAAATCGGGTTAAATATACTCTTTTTAACTATTGTAGGCCCATTTCAAATAAATGGCTCCCCACGTAAATCCACCACCAAAGGCAGACAATACAATGTTATCTCCTTTTTTTAATTTCGGTTCCCACTCCCACAGGCACAGAGGAATGGTCCCTGCTGTTGTGTTACCATACTTTTGAATGTTGATCATGACTTTTTCGTCTGGCAGACCCATTCGCTTAGCCGTCGCATCAATAATTCTTAAATTGGCTTGATGAGGCACCAACCAATCCACGTCTTCCGAAGACAAGTTGTTGCGCTCCATAATCTCCGCAGATACATCTGCCATATTCGACACAGCGTATTTAAAAACGGTTTTCCCTTCCTGATATACGTATTGATCGCCGTCATCAATATTTTCTTTGGTCAATGGTGCCAAAGATCCTCCGGTTTTTTGAAGTAAGTAATGTCTTCCTGCTCCATCCGATTTCATGACACTGTCTAACACACCCATTCCTTCACTATTGGGTTCAAGAAGCACGCCTCCTCCACCATCTCCAAAAATAATGCAGGTGGCTCTGTCAGAATAATCAATGATTGAGGACATGTAATCGAGTCCTATAACCACCACTTTTTTATATTTTCCGGTTTCAATGAACTGGGTACCGACAGTTAATCCGTAAATAAATCCTGAGCAAGCTGCACTCAAATCAAAGCCCCAAGCATTTTTAGCGCCTACTTTGTCACAAATAACATTGGCCGTAGCTGGAAAATTATAGTCGCCAGTAATGGTTCCTACAATGATCATGTCTATTTCTTCCGGTGAGATCTTGGTTTTTTCACATATGCCTTTGACGATTTCAACACCCATGTCAGAAGTTGCCTTACCTTCTTCCTTGAGCATACGTCTTTCTTTAATACCTGTTCTTGTGGTGATCCATTCATCGTTGGTATCTACCAACTTTTCCAGGTCTTTGTTGCTTAAAATTCCGTCTGGAACATATCCCTGAACGGCAGTTATGGCTGCTTTAATATCATTCATTATTTAAGGCAATTTTAATTTTATCTGTGAGTCTGGCATTGACCACCTCAACTGAATGCACGATCATGTTTTTGATGGCTACGTCATTAGAAATACCATGACCAATGATCACATTTCCGTTGACGCCAAGAACGGCAGTTCCTCCATAGTTCTCGTAGTTGAATCTAGCGAAATACTCGTCTACAAGTCCTCTTTTATACATGAGCTTGAAGAAAGCCTCTGCTTCCTTGAGCACTACATTTCCTGTAAACCCATCGCACACAATGACATCACAAGAATTGTCGAATAAATCCCGACCTTCCACATTTCCAACAAAGTTGAAATCTGTGGACCCTTTCATGAGTTCGTGGGTGGCTTGAGACAATAAATTTCCTTTTTCCGGTTCTTCGCCAATATTTAGCAGAGCGACTCTTGGGTTCTTAATTCCCATGACGCTTTCTGCGTATACAGACCCCAGGATTGCAAATTGATAAAGCACATCCGGTTTACAATCGGCATTGGCACCAACATCCAATATTAAACCATCTTTACCATCTTCTTTGGGTAAAAAACTGGTGATGCACGGTCGGATTATTCCAGGAATAGAATTGATCGAGTACATTGATCCCACGAGCATAGCACCGGTATTACCTGCACTGCACAAAGCATCAAGCGCTCCCTTTTTAAGCAGCCCAAAACCAACGGCTAAAGACGAGTTAGGTTTCTGAACCAATACTCTTGCTGGATGGTCGTTCATGTCCACCACTTCCGGGCAATGGACAATTGAATAGTTATTGGAGGAGAAACCGCTGTTTTCGATTTCTTTAAGAATGGCTGTTTCATTTCCGAGCAAGACCAGCTCCACATCATCAGCCAACTCTTGCAGAGCCAGGGCAGCTCCTTTAGTTGTGGCCATCGGCGCATGATCACCTCCCATCATGTCTATTCCGATTCTCATTGTACACTAAATTTTGTTCTAACAGGCATATTCTGATGTCAAAAACCGACAGGCGGCTTCAACGGTTGCTAAATTTCAGGAGTGAAAAGTAGTAACAAAAATTCAGATTAAAAAAAGAATGGTCGAACATAGTCGACCATTCAAAATAACTTACTGAAAGACTTCTGATTAAGCCTCTGTTTTTTCCATGATTACTTTTCCTTTATAGTAAAGCTTGTCTTCTAACCAATAAGCTCTGTGATAAAGGTGTGGCTCGCCCGTTGTTGGACATGCAGCGATTTGAGCTGGAGTAGCCTTGTAATGAGTTCTTCTTTTATCTCTTCTTGTTTTCGAGATTTTCCGTTTAGGATGTGCCATGGTTCCTAGTATTTATTTCTTATCAATTCTAACTTACTTCTTTAAGCCTTCGAGTGCTTTCCATCTTGGATCAATTGGTGTCTCGCCTTCATCACTGGAATCATCACTTAATCTATTGATCATGTCTTGATTACAATCTTCCGGATTATGAGATCTTTTAGAAGGCATTGCCAAATGAACAAATTCGTACATGTACTGGGCCAATTCGATTTTGTGTTCGGCATGACTGAGGATAATGATTTCTTCAGTTTCTTCATACGTCTCATCACCAAATTTAACAATGAGTCGATTGTTGCCTAGCACATCTATCTTCATTGGATCCAAACAGATATCGCAATCGCAATTAACCCATCCGGAAAACTCAAAATTTAAGGTCATCATAGACGACATTTTTTCGAGTTCCACTGACATTTGAACAGATGCTTCTTGTATTAATCCATATTCAAAAGCCTCAAAGAACGTTGTTCCTAATTCAAACTGATAGTGGTGCTTTCCTTGCTTTAATCCCGTGTACGAGATTGAATATTCATTACTGGCAAACATACCATCCTTAAATTAGGGTGCGCAAATTTAGTCTATTTTTAGCAATAAACAAACTCAGCGCCGAAACTAATTGTTTTTCTTTTCCGTTTTGAGTGGATCAGCGTTCATTTCTTTATACTTCTGGCGATTCGTGAAGACATCTTTTGACAGGTAAATAGCTTGTCTGAACGACCCTTCATTTGCCATATTTTTGCCTGCAATTTCAAAAGCGGTTCCATGATCAGGAGACGTCCTAACAATGGGTAAACCTGCCGTGTAATTAACGCCTCTATTGAATGTGAGTGCTTTAAATGGAATGAGACCCTGATCATGGTACATGGCTAAAATGGCGTCAAATTTTTTGAAATTGGACGAACCGAAGAAGCCATCTGCCGGGTAAGGTCCATAAACCATTTGACCATTATTATTGGCGTTTTTAATGGCCGGAATGATGATTTTATCTTCCTCATCACCCATCATGCCCTTCTCACCGGCGTGAGGATTCAAGCCTAAAACAGCAATTTTTGGTTTATGAATGCCAAAATCTTTTTGCAGAGAATTGTGCATTTGGGTAATTCGATCGCCAATTTTCTCCTTGCTCAAGCTATCCGATACATCCTTCAATGGGATATGTCCTGTAACTACCCCGACTCGTAGGTCATCACTCACCATAAACATCAATGCTTCATTCACATTGGCCATTTTTGCCAGGTATTCGGTATGTCCCGGAAATTTAAAGTCATCACTTTGAATGGCTTTTTTGTCGATAGGCGCCGTAACCAGCACATCAATCTTTCCGGATGCCAGGTCATTCACTGCGGCTTCAAGAGACTTGAGAGCATATTTCCCTCCGGTTGCTGTGCGCTCTCCAATCTCAACCTTTACCTCTTCTTTCCAGCAGCTGATCAAATTGACTTTTTTGGCAATGGCTTTCTCGGCGCCTTCAATTCTATTGAAGTTGAATTCGAGATTTAAAATTTTCTTGTGAGCAGACACCACTCTGGACGACCCATAAATAATCGGTGTGATGCCATCCATCAATCGATTATCTGACAAGGCTTTAATAATCACTTCTACACCAATTCCATTGATGTCACCCATGGTAATCCCCACCTTCACGGCTCTTTGCTTTGATGACCCTTCCTTCTTCGCCATAATTTTAAGCCTTTATCACTTTATTTTTAATGAATTGATAGAGCAGTCGGACACCCACGCCTGTTCCACCAATTCCACGATAGTTGAATCTGGACAGCACGAACGCTGGCCCGGCAATATCTAAATGAACATATGGGTAATCCGTAAACTTCTCCAAAAACTTACCTGCTGTGATGGCACCCGCTTCTGGTCCACCTAGATTCTTTTGATCTGCAATGGTTGATTTAAGGTCGTCTGCATACACATCCCAAAATGGGAATTCTACAATAGGTTCTCCAACGGATTCTCCTGCTTCCTTAATTTGAGACATGGTTTTGTTATCGGCATTCCCCATTCCCACTATGGCGTGTTTCCCTATTGCTCTTGCAGCAGCTCCGGTTAAAGTAGCGGCATCTACCACCAATTCAGGTTTGAATTTTTTTGCATAAGCCAGTGCGTCTGCCAGAATCATGCGACCTTCTGCATCTGTGTTGAGTACTTCAACGGTACTGCCATCAAACATGGTAATTACATCACCCGGCGCATAGGCGTTTCCTCCGGGGCGGTTATCAGTTGATGGCACAAGTGCAATGACATGTACTGGAATTTTATTGCCAGCAATTGCACACATAGCACCAATAACAGCCGCTGCACCTCCCATGTCAGACTTCATCATATCCATTGAATGAGGCGTTGGCTTCAAACTGAGTCCACCTGTATCATACACCACCCCTTTTCCGACTAAAACAATGGGCTTTTTGTTCACCGCATTTGCAGGTTTCCAAGTCAATGTGGAGAAACTAGGGTCATCCAAACTTCCTTTATTAACAGCCAACAATCCCCCCATTTTCATAGAAGTAATTTTGGCTCTTCCCCAAACTTCTGCCTTAAAACCAAATGTTTTCGATAGAGACTTGATTTCTTTGCCAATCTGAGGAGCGGTGAGATAAGACACTGGTTCATTGACCAAATCCCTAGATGCTTTAACCGCCTCATAAACTTGTTTCAGTTCGACCAAAGATTTTTTGAGCTCAGTTCCGCCAACACATGCCACAGTTTTCAGTGAATTTTGACGCTTAGATTTATCTCCATAGTATTTCAGAAACTGATAATTTCCAAGTGCCAGACCTTCTGCGCAAGCCAGGGTATGCTCATCATTGTCAGAGCTAATGGTCACCGATTTAATTTTATGCTTGTTAAGTTCAGTCGCTACCTTATCGGCAATAATTCTCACCTTTTCCAGTTGAGTGTGCGCATTTCCTTTGCTTGCATTTACCAAACATACAAGGGAGCCCATGCCATCAACGCATGTCAATTCGCGATCAGAAAATTGCGACTTCAGGTAATCGTTTTGAGCCTTTGAAAGGCTTGGGATTTTTGAAAATTTCTTCGATTGAACAAACACATGAGCCGTTTGTTTACTGAGTGCCGGAAGGGCTTTTTTATATTGAAATACCATGATCTAATTAATATGCTTCAAATATAATCTAATTAATTGTCTATGGGTTTGCAACGTTAATTATGCGCTTTACGTCTTAATATTCCACAAGGGCATAATATTTTGCCTATTTTAGTGTTTTAAACGTGTTGGTAAAATTTTCTAAATACTGTTTTTTGCTGCTACTTGTGCTCAGCGGCCTTGAAGCAATGGCGACTCATAATCGGGGTGGCGACATTACCTATGAGCATTTGGGAGGGTATACTTACCGCATGACTTTAATGACTTGTACGTACTCGGAGTCTGACGCCAACGACAGTAGAGATGAATTACCTGATTTTATGTGGGGTGATGGGACACTTGACACCTTGTACAGAGATTCAATTATAATGATTCCCGATCCTAACGGAAATACAGCGTATAATTCTCAAAAAAACTATTATACCGCAATTCATACGTACAACGGACCTGGGGTTTATACCATGTGCATTGTAGATCCTAACAGAAATGGAGGGGTGGCGAACATAGCCAACTCAATCAATCAGCCTTTCGCCATTTCTTCTACACTCATTATTTCTCCATTTACGGGTGCTTACAATAATTCCATTCAGTTGGATGAATGTCCGTGTCCTGAGTTGGCATGTGTTTTCAAGCCTTACTGTTACAATATAGCGGCTTTTGATCCTGATGGAGATTCTTTGTCGTACGCACTTACCTTGCCTTTAACAGAAGATCCGAGCAACCCTGGAGCATGCATCCCCTTTGTGGATGGTGTAGAATACGTTTATCCGGGAACGGGCTCATCTGGCACCATGAATGGTGGAGGTGGCAGTATGTCTATTGATCCCATTACAGGAACACTCTGTTGGACATCTCCTCAAATGTTGGGCGAATTTAACTTTGCCATTGAGGTGACTGAATGGCGGGGCGGTAAAAAGGTTGGTTCCGTGATTCGGGACATTCAGCTTTTCGTAGTTCAGGGAGATTGTGCATTTAATGATGCGCCGGATATTGCAGATTTACCAGATACATGTATCGTTGCAGGAGATAATTTATTGATCCCAATTCCTTTTTCGGATGATGTTGGGGCCAATCTTCAGGCATATGGTGAACCGTTCTCTGCTAATCCGCCGGCATTTTTAAGCAATCCTGCTCCTAATGGCGCCATTGATACTGCCTATTTTGTGTGGAACACCGGATGCGGCAATGTCCAGGCGAGCACTTACCCTACCTATTTTATTGCGCAGGATGGTGGCAACCCTGTTCAGTTACAAGACATTGAAACCATGTCTATAGATGTGAACGGTCCGGCGGTAACCAATTTTACGGTAACACCTCAAGGCAATGGAATGCTGCTCAACTGGGATCCAAATATTTGTACCAACATCTCGGGCTATAAGATTTATCGAAGATCTGGGTTGTCTGGTTATACGGAAGATTGTTGTTCACAGAATGCACCAGAATTAATGGGGTATACACTCCTGGGGCAGACAAACAGCCATTCAGACACGAGCTTCTTTGACAATACTGGAGATTTGGTAATTGGAAACGACTATTGTTACATTGTTGTAGCATGTTTTGGTGCAACTACCATTAGTTGTGTTTCCGACCAACAATGCGCACAACTTAAAATGGATGTCCCAGTCATCACGAACGTGTCTGTTGTGACAACGGACAATGGTTCAGGTTTAGATCAGGTCTGTTGGGCCATGCCAAAGGAGCTGGATACACTGACTCAATTTAATAATCATTTGTTCTATTATCAGGCATTCAGGTCGCCGGGAAATGCGTTTAATGGCGCCACAAATTTGATTTACACTAGCAACACAAGTGCCTCTCTAGCACTCACTGATACTTGTTTCGTAGACAATTTCTTAAATACTGTGTCTGGTCCGTACACATACAGAGTGGAGCTTAATGTGATTGGCGAATCAGTGCCAGGGTCAGGTAATTTTGACGATACTTTATTGATTGGAACCTCCAATGAGGCCTCTTCTGTGTTTTTATCTGCGACACCATTGGACAACCGCATTGATTTGAGCTGGACAGAAGTAGTTCCATGGGATAATTATGAATATGAAGTCTACAAGGAAACGGCTCCTGGTTTGTACACACTTTTGGCAACTACCACATTACAAACCTACACGGACACAGGCTTAGTAAACGGATCTGAATACTGCTACAAAGTGAGAAGTATTGGCAACTACTCATCACCTGGAATTATTGATCCTATTTACAACTGGTCACAAATCGTTTGTGAACGTCCAATTGATTTGGAAGCACCTTGTCCTCCAGAATTAAGTATTGTTGACGATTGTGACGCTATTTTGAATAGTCTGACCTGGAATAATCCCAACAACACATGTGCAGATGATGTGATGTCTTACAACCTGTATTATGCAGAAACGGACACTTCTGACTTTGTTCTAATCCAGACCTTTGGCAACAATCAGGACACTACGTATGATCACAATAACAATGATGTATCTATTGCAGGATGCTATTACGTGACAGCAACAGACTCCGTTCAGTACAACAATGAGAGCGATCCGAGCAATATCGTGTGTATTGACAATTGTCCTTACTATTGGGTACCAAACATTATTACACCTAACAATGATGGTGTGAACGATGAGTTCATTCCTTTCCCGTATAAGTTTGTTGAATCTGTAGATGCGAAAATTTACAACCGGTGGGGCTCACTCATGTTCGAAACAACCGATCCGGATATTAAATGGGACGGCATTAATCAAGAAACCGGTGAGCTGGTATCTGACGGAGTCTATTATTACGTCATAGTGGTAAATACCATTCGACTTAGCGGAATTAAGCAAGAAGCACTGAAAGGCCATTTAACTGTTTCCAGCGATAAAAAAGCAAACGGACAATAACTCATGTTTACAGGAATCATTGAGTCTTTGGGGGTGATTAAGCAACTTGAGCACGACCAAAGCAATCTTCATTTGACTATCGAGAGTGATATCTCCAAAGAATTAAAAATCGACCAAAGCATTGCACACAATGGTGTTTGTTTGACTGTGGTTGAACAATTAGACAACACCCATGTGGTCACGGCAATTAAAGAAACGCTTGATAAAAGTAATATTGGTCGTTTATCAGTAGGTGATGTCGTTAATTTGGAAAGGTGTACTAAGGTGGGCGATAGATTAGATGGGCACATTGTTCAAGGGCACGTGGATTGCACGGGTATTTGCTCAAACATTCAAGATGAAAACGGGAGCTATGTCTTTACCATTTCATATGATACTGATCACATCACTGTTGAAAAAGGATCTGTTTGTGTGAATGGCACTAGCTTAACCGTTGTTAACTCGAAAGATCGGGAGTTCTCATTAGCCATTATCCCTTATACATTTGAGAACACCAGCTTTAAGCAGCTAAAAGTAGGCCATACAGTCAATCTTGAATTTGATATTGTAGGGAAATATATCCAGAAGCTTCAGTTGAAGCAGTTGGTATAACTACTCTATTACAACTGTTTTACCACAGCTATTGGCACCGGATCCCATTAGTGCCCCTCTGGATCTCTTGCCATCGGAGTTTTCAATTGAATGATAGATCTCATCACTACATTTAAACGCTTTATTTTCACCACGAGCAAGCCAATAGTGATTACTCGATCCTTTTTCCACGTAATATAATCTGTGTCCTGTTTCATTTTTAATGTAAAAAGACTCTGGGTTTGAGGTTGTGCTCGAAGATGCACTTGTCTCGGTATCCTCACTTGGTGGCACGTAAGTATAATTGCTTTCTTTACCTTTTGGATTAAATGGCTTAGCATCTCTCAAATCCACTTCCATAATTGCCGAATTGGTCATGATAACAATCTTGTTTGGATCTGATGTTTCTGCGAAATCAATACAATTATTGGCAGCCTGAAACTCTTCAAAATCTCTCATAAAACCTTCTGGCAAAGCATAGGTTGTGCTATAATCCATATTTTGTTGGTTCTTGAAATAAAACCCGGCTCCGCTATACCCTTTCAATTTGTGCCAGGCAATGTTATTCGGACGAAAATATTCCAACCTACGATCGTGTAATTCTTCATCGTACTTAGTCTTAAAAACATAGGACCTCACATAATTCATGTCCTTATCAAAATAGTCAAACGAGTAACCCGCATTCATATGGGACTCTCTCCAAGTACCTCTATAATCAGAGCTATAAGCTGAAGTAACCAAATCTACAAACATGTATCCTCCCTTAAAAGGTCTCATGAGTTCTGAATTTTGCAGCGACATGATTTCACCAAACACCGCAGCAGGATTGACAGATTTAGCCAATTTAAAATCGTCTAGTGCAGTTCCAAACTTAATTTGATATTCCAAATCTGACCCATCGCCTGAGGCCATCATGTGAACCACATAGTTTTTATCACTCCAGATGCTGTAAAGATTACCTAAGTTTGGAACTCTTGCCTTAAAGTAATCACTCCCTTCGCTTATTGATTCCCCTTGAATTTCTCCTGTTGAGCTCCACAATTTTGTAGCACTGAACACATTCATCTGATAGTACTTGCTCTCATCTCCATCTATACTAGATTTATACCAAGCCATGACATTGTCTTTAGACACCTGAAATAGTTTCGCGCTTTTATGATTGATCCGGCTTACTTTTTTATTTAGCCGGAATTCTCCGGAACTCTTTTTACCATTGAGCACATTAACCATTTGAACCCTGCTAGTTCCATCTGAATCTACAGTCAGCATGGCATATAAATTAGGTTTCCCTGAAATTGGAATGACATCAGCCATGATTCCTGCATCAGTAAGACTTGTGCTTTCCAATACCTCCTTATGCAGTATATCGAGTGTCTTGTTGTACCATATTGCAGCCTGGCTCCCCACTAACAAGTAACCCTCAGGAACTTTTATAAACTTTGAAATGCTTGGAAGGCCTGAATTGTCGTTGAGTGAGTTAAGGGTAAGATGCATTTTGCACTTAGTTGATCTTGAAGAATTGGGTTTTGCCATCAAGTCTATTGAGCTCATTTCCTGAGATTTTCTGTTGAGTCTTCTTGTACCAATATAGTATTCGGTGGCCTTTTCTCCCTTAACAGCATCTTGTGCTTTACCGAGCGCTATTCTGGCCACGATATAATCGTTTCCGTCTTTGATAACACCCATCATATTGTTAGTTTGGCTACTGAAATATCTCTCAATATGATAGATCGTATCCACTTTGGTAAACTGAGCAATTCCGTGATAACTTCCAGAAGGCTTAACTGTACTTGTTGATTTACCTGAACCTGAAGGTTTGGCTGGATTATTCTTGGCAGCCAAGGCACGGGCACGTTCTTCAGCTGCTTGTTTTTTCGCATACTCCTTTCGTCTTTTCTCCTCCTCAATTAGCCGCTTCTTTTCTGCTTCTCTTGCAGCAATAATGGCTGGATCTGGCTTACAGGTTGTCAGAATTCTTTTCTCAGCTTTGTCATTCTCATCATGTCTTGAAACAACCTGAATGACTAAATGCTTGTCATCATACCCTTCGCAATAGGGTTTAGCGGTGTAATCATAATAGCTTTTCAATTCCCCATTTTCCCGAATATACTCTCTATCCGCTCCGATCACCGATACATTATAATCATTAACGTAGGCTTCTCCTCCCAAGCTTTTGGATTTGATGGTGTTTCCTTCCTTTGTTTTTACTATGTAGCCAACTCTGAACTTAGAACCACAATCCAGTTTATCACCCTGATCAGAAATGATTTGAATTTCAATGCTCTCAACTGTTTGAGCCACGATGGAGTACTTTGCTTTATGTTCAGCTCGTTTTCTTTCAGCGGCTTCTTTGTCCGACTTAATTTTTGCCAAGCCATAGTCTAAATACTCTTGTACTGCCTTTTTTACTTTTCCTGGTCCGCCCATTCCTTTTCCAATAACGAACTTGACTCCCGCAACTTTTTTGCTGGAATAGTCAAAATGATATTTGACTATTGAATTCTCAAAAAAACACAAATTATTCATGTGGTTATAGGAGAAGCCGCTTGCCCAATCAGTATCATTTGGATCCCATAGTTTATAAGTGTCTCCTCTAAATTCTACTTTGACAGCTTTGCCATTGGAGTCTTTTATAATCTTAACGGAATCCTTACTAGAAGGCTTCATGATGCCACTGTCATTAACTCGAACAAGGTATACATCTTTTTCAGCCCACTTTCCTGCGACTACATCCTGACTTTCAAAAACCTTAGCAGAGTCAGAGTTACTCTTACTCGTGACTTTATTCAACTTCTCTTTCCACTTTTGAGCATTGGCATGGAAAGGACCGGATACTAATAGAATTGCTGCCGCAACATGAATCAATTTCATATTAACTGTGTTAGGTTTGCTCACAAACATATTCCTACCACATGACTCCGCAGATATATACTCCACGAACAACATATTTTATTCAAGAATGACATGATTGTGTTGAAGACCGCCTAAACAAAAAAGTCCCACCCCGAAAATCAAGGTAGGACTTCAGATGAAACGTTAGCTTTTTAATTTTTGATAAATCGTTTGGTGACGGCACCCTTTTCCGTAGTAAGTCTAAGGAAATAAACACCTGATTTCATACCACTCACATCAATTGACGGTTGTGTACTTTGCAGAATTTGTTTTCCTGCTACATCAATCACTTGATATGATAAAACATTGGCGTCAGAAGTGATGAATAAGCTTGTACTTGTGGGATTTGGATAGGCGCTGATTTGAACGGCATCTAGGTCATCAATTCCCAAACCAGTTCCACTACAATTTTCGCTGAAGGTTGTTTGAGCATCAATAATGCTCCAGTTTTGGGCCGAGTAGGTTGAATCATCTACTTCAATGCAGGTCAGATTAGGATTTAAACTTGCCTCAAATGCCGTGAAATTTGAGTTATTGCCATTGGCTACATTTAAGCTTGGCAAATCATTGTCCCAAACCCTCAATGAAGTCAAATTTCCATGGTTACTTAAGTCCATTGGAGTGTTAATGTCATTTTGCTGACAATTGAGCGCAGTTAAATTGGTATTTGAACTTACATCCAATGTGGTCAAACCATTTGTTCCACAAGACAAAAGAGTCAATGCAGTATTTTGGGATACATCTATACTTCCCAAGTCGTTATTGAAGCAAATAAGGTATTCTAATAAACTATTCTGACTCACGTTCAATGACGTTAAGTCATTATTATTACAGTTCAAACTCCTTAATGAAGTATTCACTGAAACATCCAAAGTACTGAATTGGTTGTCAAAGCAAAGCAATACTTCCAGAGCAGTATTTTGAGACAAATCAATAGTTGTTAAATCGTTCTGATAACACAATAATTCAGTAAGTGCAGTATTTTGAGTTACATCTAAACTGGTTATATCGGTTGCCTGAACATGTAAGGTGGTCAACGCCAGATTTAATGAAACATCAATTGATGTAATATCCGTTGTTGAACAACGTAAGTCTGTTAGTGCAATATTCTGAGATACGTCTAAGGTCGTTATAGGGTTATTGACGCACCATAACTCAGTGAGTGCTATAAATTCTTCAACACCTGTCATATCAGATATTGATAATTGACTACAATCAATTTTCCCGGTAAATGCCTGAGCCTCCGCCACCTGAATCTCAGTATCACCATTCGTATTAATGGCAGTATTTCCTACCAAATAGGCTTTAAAATTGGCGTCTGGAATTGTCACATTTTGGGCAATTGATACTATTGATGTCATGCCCAATAAAAAAAGTAAATAATTCTTCATTTTTTAATGGTTTAGTTTCGAACGAACTTAAACCAAGGTAGAGTGTGAGTAACAATACCCTTCAGGAATCACCAATATTCTTCAAGAACGGTGAATCTAACTATGTTCCATGGCTTGTTCAAACTCCACAGCACGGTATCTGGACAATTTGGCTTTAATGCCCAGACTCATTAAAATTTCTTGATTTGATTTTGAGTAGTGCTTAATAAAATTGAAATTGACAATCCAGGATTTATGAGAACGAAAGAAGTCATCCAAATCTTCTAACAACTCTTCATAGTACTTGATTTTCTTGCTAACCAAATAGGACTCATCAGACATCAAATATATCTTGCAATATGAGCCCTGAGCTTCAAAAGCCACAATCTCTGACACATCCAGAAACGATCGATACCCTTGGTGTATGACAGGAATCTTAATTACTCTTTTAGATTGCACAGACTCCTGAAGGATATTGAATTGCTCTAAAGTTGATTTGTTGTTTACATTTTTTCTGATCCTCTCAACAGTCTCAACCA
>JAUILH010000244.1 GCA_030433115.1 Bacteroidia bacterium
GGACGATCCAACTGGGCGGAGAGGATTCTTGCAGCCTGAAAAATTGTGATGGATCAATTATTGAATTAGAAGGACGACCAGAATCCTGCTAATTCTAAATATAGTACCCTTCATGAATACGCAAAATGCAAGTTTCATGAAGGGTACTATTTTACCTCTATACCTAAAGTCAGAGTGGCATAGAAAAAATCTGACATTTAGGCTTCACTACTTACCAAATAGTATCATGTGACCGGTCGCTTCTTACTCGTAATTACCCTCTTTTGTAATTTTATCTCTGGTTGTAGTAACCCTGAAAGTGTTTCGCCAGGCTCGTCTGAACAACCGAGGGTAGATGACTACAATTTAACAGTTGGATCCTCTGAGACAATTGGAGATCTTTCCAAGGCAGTTAAGGGCGTAAGGAAAATTGAACTTTCTAGTGAAGTAGCAGGTCAAGTTGGTGTCTTGTTTCATTTTGTAGTTATTGACAGCTCAGATGTTATACTGGTCGATGAAATATCTGGTAAAATCAACAGAATTAATGGGGATGGTGAAATTGTTTGGCAGATAAAGGCCAATGGTGACGACTTTAGGTATCATACTGGAATTTCAGAATTTCTCTATGACTCTTTCCATAAGCAACTGGTCGTTTATGATGAGTTTGAAACCTTTGTGTACAATTTGTCCGGACAGCCAGTTAAAAAATATCCTAGCATGAATTTTGACTATCATCAATTCGTATTTGCGAGCGATGTAGACAGGATATACTCTATCCAGGGGTTCCAGAACATCGGTTTGTCCGATGTGCCTAAGCAGTTAGTATGGACTAGAAATGACACTATCCAAGGTTTTTTTGTTGATGCCCTGAGAAGAACGCCAGGATCAAGCCTAATAGGGGGTTTTCCTGAATTCAGCCAATTTAACAATCACTTGTACTATCATGCCACTTTCCGAGACACATTTTATCGATTAGACCCACCGGTAATTGTGCCTGATTTTACTTTGCGCCTTTCAATTCCTATTACTACGAGTGACGTAATGGATATGGATCGGGTAAAAGAGAAGTTGACTTATGTTCATGAAAACAGAATATTTAAAATTTACGGTGTTGCAGCGGATTCGGAAACAATAGCTACAACCTATTTAAGGAAAGGAGGTGATCAATATTTTGCCATCTTAGATCGTATGTCGAATAGATGGTTACTCAATAACCAATACTTACGATTTCAGGACTATGTTTTTAAAGCTCCTATTCTTTATCATGATGGCTATTTCATCAGGATGTTCCCCCAATATCAAATCGACCACTACGCCAAACTAAAAAAGGATGATGATACCGTATCCCCACAATGGAAGGAAGAACTGCAACGTCTGGATACAGCATATGATGAGTTGGGACCTAAGACCTTGTATTTGATTGAACTATGAGGACCTGCAAGGTGCTATTTTGATAGTAGTCTGAATGGAAGTTGTTTTGGTCGACAGTGTACGGAATAAGTAGGTGCTGTGCCGAGGAGCATAATGCCCGCTACAATCGGAATAAGATGCTGACAGAGTGGCCCAGGGAACTATGGAAGTAGCCTTTAAGGACTTATATAATAAGATTGGAGACGACGATGACATCCTGGTGTTTAGTTTAGATTTTACGAATCTTTAAAGTTGCCAGTTTGCTTGTAAGCAATGGGAGTTTCGAGCGTATTACATAAAGTATTTCTTTGAGCATTCTCCCCACCCCTTGCGACAACTACTTAAGCACCGACAATCGGTGGGTAAAGATGGCGCCTTTAGTCCCCTGCGATGAGCTGGCTAAAGTGTTCCTTAATTCCACGAGTGCAGGTCAGGGCCACCCATCAACTGAATTTTTAATAAATTTTAGCCCAGTTTTGTCACTACCTTAGCCTTGACAGACATCTATTTTATTTTTATACACCGTTGGCTGTTTACCGGCAACGGAACCTGAGAACGCTACGATATCCGCTAGTGATGGGAATTGGGAATCTCTTGAAAAAGTCGATATACCAATCGAATCACCCCAACAGTCATTTTATCGATTGTCAAAAAGTTCAAGCCCTTATCAACTGACTGCGTATAACCCTCGTGCACACAGTTTTGACATTTTCAACCTGAAGAATAAGCGGCTATTGCACTCGATTTCTCTGAGTTCATCGGGCCCCGACAGAATAGAAGAAGTACGTGATTTTTATAATTTGTCGGCGGATTCTATAGTCTGCTTCGGTAGGAATAATATAGCAGTAATTGGTGCCAGTGGCCAAATCGGACGTGTCATACCTCTTTCCGGTGGAGAAACTTCCGGTATCGATCATACCCGCTTCCAGATTAGCGTAAAAGCTGAAGGGGGTATAAACGCAGGTATAGTTAAAGGAAAGCTCTATGTTCCCATTCATAATTTTGCGCATCCGGATTATAATGAGCAGGAACGTTTTGCTGGTGAAAACCCGCTGCTTGGACAGTTAGATCTGAGTACAAACCGCATCATGATGCAAGACGTCTTTTACCCGGACAAATTTCGTACAGACGTATTCGGATTCGGAAGCCAACCCCAGTTTACCTATGGTCCTGACAAAATAATATACCACTTCACTGGTTTCCCAGAGGTCTATATTTTTGACCCGGTTAGTAAGGAAACCCGCGTTCTAGCGGGAACCATTCCTGGTGCTCCCGCAACACCAAGTGCTAAAAATCAGCCATCAGAACTACACGTGCAACAGGTGATCCAGTATACTAACGCGGTGTATGATCAAGCTGAGAACGCGTTATATCAAGGCGTACTGTATCCAAAAGTGCCCAATGAGAAGAGAAAGTTATTACTCCGAAAAATTTCTCTGGACGACGGTCAACAAATTCTCACAAACTTTCCCCAAGCACATTCCTTTATAGGTATGACCATCGACCCTGCGGGAAACTTAATTGTTCCGCATATGAAAGGAGGGGAAGATAATCTATCACTGACCATTGGGGAAGTGAAGTGAGAAGAAGACAGCCGAGGATTTACCTGACGGGGTTACGAAGGCGGGGGAATCTATTCAAGGCTTTCAAAATATTGGCCTTGCAAGTTCTCCCAAACAGTTAGTCTGGGTGAAAAATCAAAGGATCGAGAAATTGTTTGTGAGGGGGCTTTACCGTTCACCTTCGTCTCCGCTAATTGGGGGTTTTCCTGAATTCAGTTTCTTAAATGGGAAACTACATTATCATGCCGCTTTTAGAGATACTTTTTATCGGATAGACCTTCCTGATGTATATCCTGCTTTTACCTTTAGTTTTGATGCACCAATCACTACTAGTAAGGTAATGGATATGGATAAGGTCCAACGGAAACTAAAATATGTCTATCAAGAAAGGATTCCAAAAGTTTATTGTTTGGCTGCTGATGATAAAAGAGTC
>JAUILH010000085.1 GCA_030433115.1 Bacteroidia bacterium
CGATCAATGTCTCAAGTTGTTTTCTCATTTCTTCCAACGATACAGCTGTTGAATTAGGATCGCATTGAATCGTTCCATCAAATTTACATACCCAAATACTCATATTTTTAGATTTTTAGTTTCTTTAAAAATGCCAGTATTATTTCAAAAAAAAATCACTGAAAACAGTGATTTTAAATCTGATATCCGTGATTTTTGATGTACACAATAAAAAGCCCTCCCATTCCAATGGGCACCGGAGTAAGAGGTGCTTTTTAGATAAAATACGATCTATCCTTGCGGAGCCGGCGTGAAAAAGAACTGCTCTTCACTGATCTTTCCATCTTTTACCTTGTATAAACAAACTTCTTCCATTGTCATGCGCCCCATCCCTTTGAAGGTCACGTCCATTTTCATTGAACAAGAGAAGAAATTATCTGCAACAACAGGATCAGACACTTCATTACTATGAAATTCTTCAACAGATTCCATGAAATGCTGGCTCTTTGCAATCACCTCTTCCATTCCCCTGGCCTCTTTCATTGGCGCGCCATCTGGCTCAATACTCACAATTTCAGGAGAGTATAATTCTTTCATGGCATTCTCAAATTGACCTTGTCGGCAGTATCCTACTAACTTGTCTGCTACTTCTTTAGTTGTCATATCTTTAGTTTTTAGTTTGCCTCTCAATATAGTTCAATTATTCAAAACATTTGTAGCTACAATTAATTTTAACATCATTTAATATTTCCTTAAATTTCGGCATGAGGAGGTCTATACAGAAGCGCATTGAGACAGATTACCCTCCGGAAATCATAGAGAACTTTGTGAGCTGGTTGGTAAAACATGGCTATAGCTACTCAGAACTATTCAACAGTTCACTTAAAACACAACATTATTACTTCACGCGCTTTCTGAGAGAATGCACGGATGAAGAAAGGCAATTGAGTTTAGACCTCTAATTAAAAAAGCGTAGGTTTGCTGAAATGATACAACAAGGTGTTTTTAACGAATTGGTATTAATCAGGCAGTCTGCTCCTGGCTGGTATTTATCTCATCCTGAAGATGTAGAGAATGACATTGAGGTGCTTCTTCCAAATCGTTATGTTGATGATTCGTTTGAAACAGGACAGCAAATCCGGGTTTTTGTTTATACAGACTCGGAGGACCGATTGGTGGCAACCACGGAAACGCCCAACATATTGTTGCACGACTTTGCCCTTCTAAAAGCCATTGATAAAACTGATCATGGTGCTTTCATGGATTGGGGGCTTCAAAAAGACTTGTTTATCCCGTTTAGCGAACAAAATAGAGATATTGAGGCAGGACGGTCATATCTATGTTATATGTATCTGGATGATGTAAGTGGCAGATTGGTTGGTTCTACAAAACTGGATGAGTTTCTTCATCAAGATAACCTCACAGTTAAAAAGGGAGAAGAAGTTGACCTGATCATCTGGGAACAAACTGATTTGGGATATAAAGCCATCGTCAATGAGATTCATGAAGGACTGATTTTTCATAATGAGGTTTTTAAGAAAATTACGGCAGGAGACAGAATTAAAGGTTTTGTTAAGAACATTCGGGAGGACAATAAGTTAGATATCTCGTTGGAAAACATTTCTTACAAAGCCATAGAACCCAATTCTCAAGTCGTTTTAGACTATATCAAGTCGCACAACGGGTTTATATTGCTCAATGATAAAAGCGATCCTGAAGTGATCAAGTCTGCGCTGGGTATGAGCAAAAGAAACTTTAAAAGAGCCATTGGTCACCTATACAAACTTAAATTAGTACGTATTGAAGATGACGGAGTCAGACTTTTGGATCAATAAAACAGAATTAACTATATGCTATTTAGCGAATTAAACTTAGAAGACACTTTACTTGAAGCCATTGGGTATATGGGGTTTGAAAAAGCCACACCAATTCAGTCTCAAGCCATTCCAATCATTTCATCCGGAAAAGATTTGATTGCTTGTGCACAAACGGGAACTGGCAAAACCGGTGCTTTTTTGATCCCCGTTTTGAACGAATTGGTCAAGAAACCTTCGGATGACATCAAGGCTTTGATTGTGGTACCTACCAGAGAACTGGCCACTCAGATAGATCAGCAAATTGATGGATTAAGTTATGGCTGCGGTATTTCATCCATGGCATTGTATGGCGGTGGCGATGGAGACGACTGGTCGAAACAGAAGAAAGCCATTAAACAAGGTGTTAACATTCTGGTCGCAACTCCCGGTAAACTCATTTCTCATTTAAATATGGGCTACGTGAATTTTGACAATCTGGATTACCTGATCATGGATGAAGCTGATCGCATGTTGGACATTGGTTTTTGGGACGATATTTTGAAAATTGTTTCCTTCTTACCTAAAGAGCGTCAAAACCTCATGTTCAGCGCAACCATGCCTCAAAAAATCAGGGAGTTGTCTAAGCGTATTTTGAATAATCCCGAACAAATTAGTTTGGCAATTTCTAAACCTGCAGAAGGTGTTCTCCAGGCAAGCTATCTATGTTACAATGAGCAAAAAACGCCCTTAATTGTTGATTTGATCAATGGTAAGGACGAGTATAAAAGCATCATCGTATTCAGCTCTACTAAAAAGGCTGTGTCTGAGATTGTACGCGCCTTGAGAAAGAAAAACATACAGGCAAAAGGCATTTCTTCGGATTTGGACCAAACGGAGAGAGAAGCTGTTTTATTGGACTTCAGGAATAAGAAAACCCGTGTACTCGTAGCAACTGATGTGATATCAAGAGGTATTGATATCAAGGACATCAACCTGGTGATTAACTACAATGTTCCTTCTGATGCTGAGGATTATGTACATAGAATTGGTCGGACGGCTCGTGCCGATACCACCGGTGTTGCGATTACGCTTATTAACCCGGATGATATGTATGCCTTTAGCAAGATTGAAGAATTGATTGAAAAAGAAGTCATCAAACTATCTCCTCCAGAATCTATGGGTGACGCACCTGAATGGAAAGTGAAAAGCAAATCTTCCGGAAAGAAAAAAGGCGGAAAACGCTGGAATAATAAGAAAAAAGGCCACTTCAAAAAGAAGAAATCTTAGAAGTAACCTTTAGAAACTGATTGTGAATGAATGATGAGCGTAGGTCGGCCCATTTCATTGGTAATCATTGTTTGGGTGAATTTATCCAGGGTCGATAGAAGCTTATCTGAATCATGTGAGACGGCAAACATACTGGCATTTATTTTTTTGCCATACTCAACAATTTTGGACTGAAAACTCCCCGAACCTCCCAAGAATTCTGCTTTGTATTCTATTTTATCTTCTTTGAATTGCTTGATGACCACTTTCAATCGTGTTTTGATCTTCATGGCGAATCGCGCATCAGAGTGATCTTCTGCCACCAAATGGATTTCCGCCCCAAAGGCTTTAGCCATAAAAGTTGCGGTGTCCATAATTTGAAGACTTTCAACATGGACATCCACTGGAAACACGATCCGTTCAATTTTTTCCGTTCTCGCGCCGGATTGAACCACCATGAACGGGACATTGGTACTTGAAATGACCTTAATTGCAAAACTCCCGAATACTTTCTGCATTCCTTTCGCGCCATGAGTTCCCATAATGATTAAGGAAGCCTTGTATTCTTCGGCCGTTTTAGCAATATCTGTAAAAATACTGCCCTTCGTCACCAATGGGTACAAACGTCCTTCAGGGTATTCTTTCTTGTAAGATTCAATGCGTTCTTTAAGCTTGTTCTCGGAAGCCACTATTTCGTTGCTCTTGCTAACAACATGTAATAAGGCTACTTTTCCGTTAACCCTACTGGCTATTTTAAGGGCTTGATAAGCCGCTTTATCTGCCACTTCAGAAAAATCGTGAGGTACTAAGTATACGGGAGAGCTCATAGTCGCTGATTTTGAATGTCAAGAAAAAAATACTAATTCACAATGTCAAATCCAAAACCAAGTTGATATTAACAATGTGTCTAAGGTATTAACAGAATATTAAACGGAAAAATTGTGTTTAATGTTCACATTGAATGTGCGGCTATACACGTATTCCCAGTAAACACACATCATCCAATTGCTCGAATCCTGACATCCACTTATAAAACGCTTTTTCCAAAAACTCTTTTTGTTCGTGCATGGGCTCGTGCGAATGCGCCAGAATGAGCTGCTTGAGTGATTTAGATTTGAATTTCTTACCAGCATCACCGCCGAATTGATCGGCATAACCATCTGATGTTAAGTAAAATGAATCGCCTGGCTTCAAGTCAATTTCATGCTTTGTAAATGTGATTTCTCCATCATAGAATCCAACCGGTCTTCTGTCACCTTTAAACTCCAACACCTTGCCATCTTGTACCAGCCATAGCGGATTGTGCGCACCTGAGAACCTCAGTTTACCACTTTTTCGGTTTAAACAACATAGACCAATGTCCATCCCATCTTTCATTGGAGCATTGTCTAACATGAAGCGTTCCTCAACCAATTGACTGGTTTTAGACAAAATGGTTTCCGGATTTTCAGGTCCGCAGGAAGTCAGTGCTTTCTGAAGTGCGCTATGACAAACCACACTTACCATGGCTCCTGGTACGCCGTGTCCAGTGCAGTCGGCAGATGCCACAATAACCCAGTCTCCTACTTCTTCGAACCAATAAAAGTCGCCGGCAACAACATCTTTTGGGAGATAAAGTACAAAGGCATCATTGAACCATTGGTTAAGGAGGTTTGTTTTGGGTAAAAATGCGTTTTGAATTCTAAAGGCATAGTTAATAGAATCTTTGATCTCTTGATTGACCAATTCAAGTTCAACCAGAGCCTGTTTTCGGGTTCTGTAATTTCTGTAGAGATAAATAGCTAAAGAGATCACTATCAAACCTATGAGTATTCCGATCCAGGTAAATAACTGATGCCTTTCTTTTTCAGCCGCCAGTTGCATTTTAGCTTCATTCTGCGCATATACGTAATCCAAACTATCTTTCATGGACTGGCGGTAAATCCCATGATTCAATTCCAATTTGCTCAGTTGGTTAACCCGAGATAGCATAGATAAAGAATCATTGGTTTTCACCAGAAGCCACATCATATCAAGTGCCATTTCTTTTTTGCCAAGTGATTGTCTTGTTCTGACTAAACATTCACATGACTTAAGATATAAAGGTCGGTCAATGGTGAGGTGTTTAAGTCGGTCGTAAACCGTTTTACAAAGGCTGTCTGCTTCTTCAGTGTTTCCATTTATTTGTGCGACTTCAGCGGTAAGAAGCAATACCTTGTCCAGTTGTGAGGCATCACTTGATTCACGGGCAGTTGCCTCACTTTTTTTCAACCAATATATGACGTCTTCAAGATGATGGTCGTATCCTACATTCAAAAGGTATTCTGCCCTATCGTATTCTAAGTCCGACTTGCCTTTAACAATATTAAAACTGTCTGCAACGGATAAACCATAGTCAATGTAAGGAGGAATGGCATCCATGCTGTCCAGAGATTTTAAGCACTTAACAATGTTGTGGCAAGCGGTTGGAATCCAGGTAGGGTCTCTCCTGCTCTTCCATAGCTCCAAATTGCTAAGGTAGCGGTCCAATGCCAGTTTGAAACGCCCCGTTCTGGTGTACACAAAGCCCATGCTTCCCTTTGCATAGGCTATGAATACGGTATCATTAAATTCTATTGCAATGTCTTCTGTAAGTTGATAAAACTCAATGGCTTTTGGCAAATCTCCTCTATCCTTATAGTAATTCCCCATAGAAAGATAGACTCGTGATAAAAGTGGTCTGAGTGCCTCATCCTCTTTGAATTTCTTTTGCAATTGATAGCCGGTATAAATGGCTGAATCGTTTCCTGACGTCACCATCTTAACAAAATTTCTGCTTTGCTCTTTAGCTTCAGACAAATTCTGGGCATTCGAGTGAGCAATGCCACTAAAAACAGCAAGAACGCAAAGAATATGTCTCAAGTAACTCATCATATTTCTATACCAAGTAGGCAAACATCATCCAACTGTTCATAATCTCCCTTCCAATTCTCAAAAAAACTCAGGTATTGCTCCAACTGATCGGTCATTTTCTGTTGGCTATGACTCAGTATCAGTTTCTTAAAATTCTTAGTCCTCAGTTTTTTGCCATTATTTCCCCCAAACTGATCCGCAAATCCATCAGAAAATAAATAAATCTTATCTCCCTTTTGTAATTGAATGTCCTCACTGTCAAAAGGTTTTTCGTCATGATAGGCGCCAATGGGTTGTCGGTTGGCCTTGTAAACTTTCAATTCCTGACCTCTGATCAACCAAAGTGGATTATAAGCCCCTGAAAATTGGAGTTGATTCGTTTCCTGATTTAATCTGCAAAGTGCAATGTCCATTCCATCCTTAATTTCTTCACCTGAAATACTCAAACGTTCCTTCACAAGACTTCTCACCTTGTCTAAAACGGCATGGGTTTCAGTTAAACCAAGGTCCTGAGTGGCTTGTTGAAGCGCTTCATGACAAATGAGACTTACCAACGCTCCGGGGACGCCATGACCAGTGCAATCGGCTGCCGCAATAAAGGCATAAGGACCTTGGTGCGCCATCCAGTAAAAATCTCCGGCCACTACATCTTTCGGCTTAAAGAGAATAAAATGGTCCTTAAATTCGGTTTGAAACTCTTTTTCCACGGGCAACATAGATCGTTGAATTCTCTCCGCATAGTTGATGCTGTCCATTAAATCTCTGTTGTGCTCTGCTAATTCGAGGAACACTTGTTTGGTTCTCTTAGATCTTCTGTAAATGATGACCATGGCAATAAGCACTATGAATCCACATAAACCACCTAGAACCCAATAAGTTCTTTGTCTCGCCAAAAAAGCTTTCCGTTTTGCTTCCTCATGCTTGATTCTGGCCTCATTTTTTAGTTTTTCCTTAGCTTGTTTGTTTTTGTAGCCAAGTTCCAGGTCCAGTTTGTACACCAGTCTGTCGCCATCGTATAAAGCCAAAGAATCACTGTAGGATTTGTAGAGTGATAAATACTTAATGGCTGAATCTTTCTCTCCAATGACGTCATACGATTGAGCCAGGCACATGCAAGTTTCACCAATGAGAGATTTGGTATTCATTTCGTATCGTGACATGCTCTTGTAGGCCGTGTCGCAAGATTTAATGGCGTGTTTGTGATTGCTCTGAAGCTCGTTTATCTTGCCTTCCAGCAACTTTAGCCCTTCAAAACTGCCTTCTGAATTGTGATTAATGTAATTATATGCAGAGTCGAGCCATTCTTCTATTTTTTCGAGAGAATATACAGTTTCACCTTGTTTGTTAAGCTCAATTGAGGCATATATTTTATGAAAAAACGCTTCAGGAATCCAGTTGCTGTCTTGCTTTGCCAAATAGATATTTAAAGCCGTATCCGCGTATAATATTGACTGCTCATAATTTTTTAGTGCCAGATATGATTCAGATATGTTTCTTGCAGACCTGGCGGCCATTTTATCTTTGTCACTAGCTATCCAATAGTTCAGTCCTTGACTAAACATGTTAACTGATTTTTGGTGATCTCCAATATACTGGTATATATTGGCCTTACTCTCCATAATATTGGTCAGAAGTAAGGTGTCTTTGATGAGTTCTCCTCGCTTTTTGATGGATTCATATAGTGCCAGTGATTTGGCAAATTGTCCTTTTCTGTAATAATGATTGGCAATGATGTAGTCAACACGTAAACCTATGTATTCTTTGAGTTCGGGACTATCATTTACTTCATCTTTTACTCGTTGGGCTACAACAAACAAGGTGTCGTTACTCTGATTCTTATATCGAATAAGTTCATTAAGCTGATTGAAGAAATAGCTTGTATCTTTTTCCTGAGAATGCCCCGTTATACTCCATAAAATGAGTAACATGCATAAAACTGTACGACCCGGTGAAAAAGCTGTTCGCATATGACTTCACTCCATTTTTAAGAGCGAATCATAAAACTATGAAATTAATCAACAGAACGATCACTCAACGACATAAGAGACTGTTTTGCCACTATATTTAATGAAATAAGCGCCTTCAGCTAAATCCGTAACATCAATAAACTCCGCACGGCCCTTGAGCACTTCTTTTCCAAGCTGATTGTAAACTTTATAATCTGTGATCTCGGGTAACTCGAAAAACTTTTTTGACTCTCCTACCTTGGGAAGTTGTTCTATTGGAGGGATTTTTTTTGAGGGTGTTTGGGTAAAAGTATGTCCGGACAAAGCAATAAAGGAGATGACAAGTGATGATTTAATCAGATTCATTTTGAGTAGTTTTAGTTTCCTGTATAACTGGTCAAATCAATCATTTATTGTTTGTTATTCTGAATAGTTTTCCAGTTCTAAAGCCCAATTATAGGGCTTGAATTCAATTTTAGGTTGAGATTTTGCTGGTAGCACATCATAGGTTTTCAGAATTTTGATGGTGCCCTTTTTGCCTCCGAAATCTCCACGAAACCAGCTAAACAGCTTGGGGACAATCACTTTGTTTTCTGTTTCATTGTAGGTGCATTCTCCTTTAAGATAGTTTTTGGTTGCCAGTTCAAGTTGATCGTTCATTTGTTTCCAATTGTAAAAAGCAATTGGCGGACAACTTTTGGCACCACAATTCAATGCAAAATGAATCCGGAAATCGAGGGTATCCAGTCTAAATCGTTTCTCAAATCTACCAGGAAACCATTTTTGCGTATAGCCAAGCGTCATTTTTACTTTAGAACGTCTGATAATGCCATGTTCAACATCATCTAAGCTCAGTTTGCGACCAGCAATTATGATTCTTTTTTTGCGAAAAAAAGCCCCCCTTTTTTGATAGAGTTGAGCATTTTGCTTAAGAAAATATTGAATGTAAGCGTTATAGATATTTAGCCAGAAAGCCTTTTTTTTATTCTCTGTATTGAGCTGGGCAAACAAGGAATCTTCCGAAACAGCTTCAAGCTCAAGTTTCAGCGTTTCTCCTTGTTCATGATCATCAGTCTTTATGGCTAAATTGAACTCTTCAGCTATGGATAATACATCAGAGGACATCTGGGATCTGGAGCTTAAATAAAAACAGAGGAAACAACAAAGAATACATAGTTTCATGTCCTACTCCAATTGTTTGATCAAGGCCCTGAACAGAACGACCAATTTTTCCTCTGCTTTTCCAGCAACGGCAATGATGTCATCAATGTCAATTTCTTCAAGGTTGTCTGGGTCACATACATCCGTGAGGACAGATACAGCAGCACAAGGTAGTTTCATATGGTTGGCCACGATCACCTCAGGAACAGTAGACATACCCACAGCGTCTGCTCCAGCATTTCTAAGAAAACGGTATTCTGCCCGGGTCTCAAGATTTGGTCCGCCTACCGCTACATAAACGCCTTCATGCAAGGTAATCTGTTCGCTCGCTGCTATGGATTTAAGTTGCTCGTTTAACTTGGGGGAATAAGGTCGACTCATGTCAGGAAATCTCGGTCCCAATTCTTCCACGTTTCTTCCAAAGAGTGGATTATCCGGAAGCAAATTGATGTGGTCATCTATGAGCATTAAATCGCCTTTATTCCATGACAAATCCATACAACCGGCTGCATTGCTCAATAATAAATTTTGGACACCAAGTGCTTTCATTACTCGAATTGGAAAGGTAATTTCACGCATGTTATAGCCTTCGTAATAATGAAAACGACCGTTCATTGCCAGTACACGTTTACCTTCTATTTCGCCATAGATCAACTTTCCGGAATGAAATTCAACCGTTGCTACAGGAAAGTATGGAATGTCTTCGTAAGGGACCTCTGCAATAATATTTATGCTGTCCACAAGTTTACCCAGACCGGTTCCCAAAACTATTCCAATCTCCGGTCCGGCAATGCCTTTTTTATTCAAAAAGGAGATGCATTCGTTGATCTGTTTGATGAGCATATTGCTTGATTTAGATTAGTTGGATTAAAGTTACTCAAAACTGTCTGCTCGCAAAAGAAAATTCACATTATGGTAATGTAAAGAGATTCCCAAACCGAGTGTTTCGCGATTTTATAAATGACAATGGCTTTTTCAAAATGAAAAAAGAGTGCTCGTAACAGAAACATATGTCGTTGTTTTTCAGTATTTTAAATTTGAGGCATTGACTTTGGATAATTGAAGTCGAACCAAAAACTAATTATTATGAAATCGATTAAATTTTCAATTGTCGCATCACTACTAGCTATATTTATGGTAGCATTTACAAGTTGCAATAAAGATGAGACGTCCTCTAGAATGACCGTTAGAATGCATGACGTGCCTGCTGACTTCAAAGCGGTTAATGTTCAAATTCTTGAAGTACAAGCCCATTATGAGGGAAAAGGGTGGATTACTTTGAGCACCCAGGCAGGAATTTATGATTTACTAGAACTTCAAAATGGCGTTTCCGCTGTAATCGCTGAGGATGAATCTATTCCTTCTGGTAAAATGACTCAAATGAGATTGATTTTGGGAGGCAAGAATACCGTAGAAACAGACAGTGAAATAATTGATCTTGAATTGTCGAGTCAAGATAAAACAGGTCTAAAAATTAACGTAAACTCTATGATTGAACCAGGGCACGACATTGAAGTGATGCTAGATTTTGATGTGGACCAATCTTTGGTGATTAATGGAGGCGGTACAATAAAATTGAAACCTGTCATTAAATTGGAGAGCTTTGTCCAATTATAAACTACAATAAACCGGATTAAAAGAACGTCATGGTAGTCAAATACTCTGGCGTTTTTTTTGTTATGGTTATGATAGGTCGTCATCGAGCACACTATTATCTTCTTTAGTTATGCGATATGAGACGAAACGATCACGCTTCAAGTAGAATATGCCAGCAGCAAATAAAGTTCCGGACATCAGAACAGTGAAATCAAACAGATCCAAAGAAATTCCTTGATAGATTGCCATGAAAGTAGAAAGAAGCATTAAATAATTAATTTTTAGGGGTATTTTCTTTGATGATACGACCAAAAAACAAGAAAGTATTAGGAAGGAAATCAAATGAACCCAAATCATCCAAATTTTCTCTGGCTGAGGAAGAAAGTATGGTAAATAATCTTTCTGTTTGACAATCAAAAACCACCAAATTGATGAATAGACAAAGTAATATATCGCAAAGAGCTGATTGAAGATGCTCAGAAGGTAGAAAGCGGATTTGAAGTATGGCATGGATGCTTTAAGAATTAAAACTTGTCTCTTTCCCCTCCACTCTCTCCCGACTCATTTTCTTCACCATTGTCTTCAGACTTTTCTCCGGCATCATCTTCCTCAATGGCTTCACCATTGGCACCTATTTTTTTGCCGTCTTTCTTTTTATTCTTTCGTTTGAAGAGTTTTCCAATCTTTTTAAAGAGTTTGACATCCTTGATCTTATCAAATTCTTCAGTGTAGTACACACCAACCCCCTGAGTATACCTTGATTGAGCCGAATTGGTTAAGTCAAAATCGTTGGTTTCATTGAATCCACGGATTCTAAACGAGCCATCTTCATTGATTTTGTATTCCACGTTGAAATCACCAATAAGGGAAGTACTGTTTTGAGATACTGTTTGCGCATATCCAAAGTTACCGCTCACCTCTAACCTATCATTGAGCAATTGGGTGCCAAAGGCAAGGGACACTTCTTCTTGCGACAAGGCATCTCCGGGTGTGTAATTAAAGCCAATGTCAAATTCATCACTCATTTGAGACAACCAGTTTGACAGCTGGTTATTGAGCAAATCTGCACTGGTGGCTGACAATGCTGCATTTCCATAACCACCTTGTTGCTGACTTACAAAGTTATTGATGACCATGAGTGAAAAGAACTGCTTGGTGAGGTCCTCATTATCACTTCTCAATTTGGCCAAAGCTGCCTCTACATTTTGATCTCCTTTAGGAATCTTAATGTCAAATGACAAATCGGGATTATACAAATCATTTTTAAGTGTCATGAAGGCATTGACCTCTACTTTTTTCTCATACTTTTCATCTTCAAGCGCTACCAAATTGTACAGAGGCGCCTTGGTTGTATAATTAGTTGTTAAATTGACCACCGCTTCATAAGGATCTCCAGTTTGCCATTTGATGGTCCCACCGGGTTCAATCAAAAATTTCTTATTGATCACATTGTACAGGGTAAACAGATAGTCGCCTTTTACCACCTCAAGATCACCAAACATGGTAAATTGACCTAATTCATTGATCTCAAGTCCCAGGTGCCCCATAGCTGATCCTGTCATCATGTCGCCAATCGTTGGATCAAACAATATTCTCACCTCTGCATCTGGTGTGATGTCCAAACCAAAGGTCATGGTTATGTCTTCAAGGTCTACTTTGTATTCATCTGATTCGAATGTTGAATCATGCGTCACAAAGCGAACAAAATCTTGCAAGACGACTTCATCAGATCCGAAAAGAGGCAAATTAAAGACCGTTCCTTTCTCAGTTTTGGCGATCACAGAAATGTTGATTTTATCTCCATAACCAAACACGTTGACATTTCCTGTTCCGTATGCCTGGCCGTAAAATTCCGGGTTTTGCTTAAGGTCGGTATCCATCAACAACAGACGATTAAAATCTACATTCAAATCATATTCAAGGTCTTCAAAATTATTGTGTTTGAGTTGACCGTTGAGTTTGGCATTTGCTGGTAAATCCAAATAGTAGGTTTCTTCATCATAAAAAGGAATATTGTTGAAATTGATGGCGTTTTCCGTAATTTCTATTGTCCCATCAAAACGGTATCTGGTATTAAGGTATACAAACTTAAACTGACCTTCTTCAAATGTGAGATTTCCGTTCAGCTTAATGTTGTCCGGTTCTCCGGTAATTTTAATCCGTCCATTTGTGTAGGCATGAAATTCGGTAATGTCATCCTGAGGGAGAAACTCGTTAACTACCCCCAGATCTGTGTCTTTGAACATGGCTTCAAAATCCAAAACCTCTTTGTCTCTGTACGGGTAGTATTTACCAACAAAATCAATCGTTTTAAATTCGCTTCTGATTAAGTGCCCCGTCATGGCAATGTGTTCCTGAGCGCCATTCCAAAGACTTACAAAATCAATGTCTCCAACATAGGCTTCATTGATCATAAAGGAGTCGATTTTAATGTCGGATGTGAACCGAGCTTCTTTGTACAGGTTGGACAGTCTAAGGTCTCCGTTAATATCTCCGTAGTACTTCATGTCCTCCTCTCCAATAAATGAGTTCAGGTTGTCGAGCTTAAATTCATTTAGATTGATTTCAAGTCCATCACTCAACAAGTCGCTGATACGTCCATCAATAGAAATACTCTCAGTATAGGCACTGTCTTCATGAACCAAGCTGATTTTTTCAACGGTGATGGTGTCTGAATTGAAATCAACAAATGCTTCATCACTGATTTTCCAATTTTTGCCGAGTGCGGTGAATTGTGACGCATACATATTGAAATCAAATTTTTCCGGACTATCTATGTATAAATCTCCGTAAAACTGCCCTCCGTTAACATCACCATTGTCCCATTTAAGCTCCAATCCGGTATATTCCTGGCTGGGCATTAAGCCAATCTCCAGATCATTAAATTCAATGTCTTCATCTAATGCCAGTTTATTTGTAGTGATGGCAATGTCGAGTATTTCTCCATCAGATTGCGCGTCAATTTTTAAGGTATCGACCGTGTAATCCTGGTACTGAATAAAATCGCTTTTCAACAGAAGGCTAAAACGTCCATATTTTGTATCGGACTCTCCGTCAATCTTGGTATCTGGGTAGATACTCAAGTCAAGGTCAAATAACTCTGATATCAACGACACATCATGGATGGTAGCATGGTAAGTGAAATAGTCATGTTTTTGACTATTGGATGAAGATGGCTCAATCAGAGTTGGCAATATGTTGTGAGCCATGTTGGTAAAACTATGCTCCAGGTTTTCTATTTTGAAATCCCCGTTCAGGTTAAGATCAAGTATTTGAGATTGGATATCAAGAACACGTTTCTTTTCTGCCAAATAGCCGGTATGAATCAAAATAGGATCTTCCAGGTTAATATCTTTCCCGAACTCATGGTAGTTAAAACCGGACAATTCAAAATTACCTGCAATGTTGTCCAAATCATCTCCCTTGGCTGAATCCACTTTAAGAGTGAAACAAACGGAGGCATCATTATCTCCTTCTTTAAGGGCAAAGCCAAATAAGTCGTACAAATGTGCATTGTTCACTATCAAATCAAAATCGTATTTAGGAATTCTGGTGCTGAAATCTACTTTTCCATCATAAACCATGTGAATGTTAGGGTCTTTTAGAACAACATTTCCTATGAAGTAATCCTTTTCAAATGTTCCGCTATTGATGGCCATGTTTTTATAACGGTAGTTCATCAAATCAAAATAGTCAACATGACCACTTAAATCCGCATACATATTCTTGACTTCAAGACCAAAAGCAGAATCAATTGATACATTGGCCGAGATCTTTCCAAAATCTGATAGCCCCTGATCGGCATACATGGTACCCAAATCAAAGTCCACGGCTTCAAGGTGACCGGTATACACAAAATTGTTGTAGTCATCATGATACTTAAATTCTACATCAGATTTGATGACGCCCATATCTGAATTGACATTGGCATAGGCCACAAAATCGGTGTAATACCCCATAAAACTCCCATCTATTTTAAACTGTCCCAAAAAGCCCATATTTTCTGGCAGTTCAACATATTCTGTTTTGTTATAAGGAGGCAATTCAATTTTCTCTAAATCGGTTTTACTACTGCTGAATTCATCTATATTAAATGCCATGAAGGTGTTTTCGAAATCTGGCAGGCCATCAAAATCAAAATTACCTTGGAGGTAACTGTTCTCTTCAAATTGTAAGTAAAAATCTTTGGCTTTCAGCATAGAAACAGTGCCTCTAACAGTTCCGTGAATCTTAAGGTCCATTGGATTACCGAGAAGGTCTTCGCTGAAAAATGCCAGATCGGTCATGCTTAAATTCGATCCGGGTTTAAAGGATGAAAAGAGCTTAACACGTGTAAAAAAGTCGTCATAATCCTTCCAAGACCCCGATTTACCTTTTAAATAAAACTGGTCTGCCAATAACAGAGAGTGGTCGGTTTGAAGAAACATGTTGTCAATCTGAAATCCTCCGGGAAGTATGCTTAACTGACCCTTTATTTGCTGCACGTTAAAACCTGATTTGTCTAATAACTGAAGGTTATGAACTGTCAATTTAGTAACGTCATCATCTTGAACAATGTCTGACACGTGAGCATTTACCAGGGCTCTTATGTGGTTATAATCGAATCCGGGAATCGCCTCCTCTGCCCCTTCATCTTTGTACACTAAAACGGTATTGTTTAGATGAACATTGAGAATATTGACCTGCCAACCACCAGAGCTTGTATCGGGCTCTTCAGAAGAAAAGTATTCCTCAATAAAATCGTAATTAAATCCTCCTTCAGCAAGGGCTTTGATCTTCATGACACCGTCGTTCAACTCAATTTTTTCAATGTCGACAAACTCCTTTTTTATACTGTATTTTTTGACATCTGCATTGATCGATTTCGCAAAAATGAGCGTATCACCAGCCAAATCTTCAATATAAATCCCCTTAAGTTGCATGTCCCGTAGATTGCGAACATCCACCTTTTCAATAGTGACTTTAGTGCCCAATTCTTTAGAATAATACTCAGTTGCTTTCTGCCCCAACCATGTTTGAAAAGCAGCACTTCTGATCAGAAAAAGCAGCACAATAGCCAGAATCAAAATCCATTCGAGAATTCCGCCTAAAAATCTTGATGATATGCGCCCTAGTTTTTTAATATTTTTGTGCTATGATGGTTGAAGATAACAAAGATATTACCATTCTTTCGATTGAGTCGTCTTGTGACGATACTTCTGCGGCAATTCTTGTTAATAACGTTGTTGTGAGCAATGAAATTGCCAGACAACATATTCATGAAAAATATGGTGGAGTGGTTCCTGAATTGGCGAGCAGAGCGCATCAACAAAATATAGTGCCTGTTGTAGATGTTGCACTTAAAAATGCTAAAAAAACACTTGAAGATATTGATGCCATTGCTTATACGCGTGGTCCGGGATTGATGGGCTCTCTGCTTGTTGGAGTCTCTTTTGCCAAAGGCTTGTCTCAGGCATTGGAAGTTCCTTTGTTAGATGTGAATCATATGCAAGCTCACGTTTTGGCTCATTTTGCGCTAAAACCGGAAGAAAAAAGGAGTCTACCACAATTTCCGTTCCTGTGCTTAACCGTTTCTGGCGGACATACTCAGATTGTATTGATCAAAGATCACTTAGACATGAGTTTGATTGGATCTACCAGAGATGATGCAGCAGGAGAAGCTTTTGATAAAGCAGCGAAACTTATGGGAGTGCCCTATCCTGGCGGTCCCTTAATTGATAAATACGCCAAAGAAGGCGATCCATTGAAGTATCGTTTTCCAAAAGGTAAGGTAGATGGCTACGATTATAGTTTTAGTGGATTGAAAACAAGTATTTTGTATTTCCTTCAGAAGAATCCGGAACTAATTGAAACAAACTTAAACGACCTTTGTGCGTCTATTCAGTATACCATTGTCAGTAGTTTGATGGCTAAACTGAAAAAAGCTGCCAAAGATTTTGGAATCAATGAAGTGGCTATTGCGGGTGGTGTTTCTGCCAACTCTTACCTCAGAACAAGTCTGGTTGAAGCGGGAAAAGAATTGGGCTGGAATGTGCATATCCCTGACTTTCAATTTTGCACTGACAATGCCGCTATGATTGGTGTTGCTGGATATTATCAATACCTAAATGGTGAATTTGGGCAATTGAGTGACAAAGCGGTTGCAAGAGCGCCTATAAGTCTGAAATAAACGCAATGGTTTCATCACAAACCTGTTCTAAATCAGCCGGTAAATGATCATCGGTCCATGGATGTTTGCTTCCAAAAGTGTGATTTCCTTCAGAAACCAATGACATATTTGAATTTTGTGCCCAGGTATTGAGCATCATGGCTTCATGCATGTTCACAGCTTCATCCTGAGTTCCGTGGATAATCAAAAATGGTTGTTTCAACTGGGCCGCCGCCCGCGAGATTGTCAAACGCTCCTCATGCTTCACAAAGTCTTCATAAAACTGATAATAATGAGGCATGTCCTGTTTTGTTCTGCCATTTTTTACAAACCTCACCCGATCTTCTTGCCATTTATTCAATTCACTTCCATTTGGAAATCTGGATTTGAAATCGGAGACGGCTGCCCAGGTTGTCAATGATTTGACCACTTGATTTTCAAAGGCACCTAAAATGGCAATGCCTCCACCTCTGCTGTGACCAATCAAATGCAGTCCTTTTTTCAAGACCGTATCCTGATCAAATTCATTTAAAACATATTGAATGACAAGGTTCAAATCGTCTAACTCAAGGGAATAGTTGTTTTGCCCAAAAGCCTCTAAATCAGAAAAATCTATTGGGTTATCTAAAGTGCCTCCATTATGCGAAAAGTTAAACTTTAGGAAAGCAATATTCCTATTCGCAAAGTGATTGGCAACGAGCTGCCATGCGCCCCAATCTTTATAGCCTTTATAACCATGACAGAAGATCACAAGCCGATCACATTGCTCGTGGGTGCTTAAATCACACAAAATTTGGCGGTCTTGACTGCCTTTAATAATGATTTTCCTTAGTTTTACCATCTCAATGAATTAATTTGAAATTATGAAAAAGTTTTTATTTCTAGGGCTAGTAGCTCTCACAGCACTTGTTGCTTCATGTACGGATTATGGTGACAAAGTTGAAAAAGGTAAAACAGAAGTATACTATAAAGATGGAGCTACTGAAGAGGAAGCACAAGCTTTGATGGATCTTTTGTTCGAACAAAAGTATTTCAATGAAGACAAAGAAAACTCTGTTCAGATTCTTAAAGATGGTGATACCTATCATGTTAATTTTGTTGTAAAAGAGGATTTTTGGGATAAGGAAGATGTTATCCAGGGCTTTAAGTTTATGGGGAGATTAATTCAGTCTGAAGTCTTGGATGGCGCTGATTTAATTGTCAACTTATGTAACGACAAATTGGAATCGCAGAAAGAAATTAAAATTGAATAATACTGATGACAGATCAGTTCATACAAACCATTTTAGATAAAGAAACTGAGGCCATCCGCAACATTCCTGTGGATGGCTCTTTTTCTAATTGCCTGGATTTAATTCATGAAGCGGTTCATGAAAACAAAGGCAAATTGGTGATTTCAGGAATGGGCAAAGCTGGTCAGATAGGCCACAATATGGCCACCACCTTTGCGTCCACTGGCACCCCGTCTATCTTTCTTCATCCCAGTGAGTCTCAGCACGGTGATTTGGGGATGTTGCAGGACAATGACATTTTGTTACTTATTTCCAATTCCGGAAAAACCAGGGAAATTATTGAATTGATTTATCTGGCGAAACAACTGCATCCAAACATTAAGATTATAGCACTGACTGGAAATCTGGAATCGGAGTTGGTAGAAAAATCGGATGTGAGTTTGTACACAGGCGGACCAGAAGAAGTTTGCCCCCTAGGCTTAACCCCTACTACATCCACTACTTGCATGACTGTGATTGGAGACATTCTGGTTTCAGGTATGATTAAAAAAATTAAGTTCACAAAACAAGATTACGCTAAGCGCCATCACAGCGGTTACTTAGGTCAAAAAGCACGCTCATGAGTTCCAAACTTTTTTTAATAGCTGGTCCTTGTGCCATTGAAGACA
>JAUILH010000086.1 GCA_030433115.1 Bacteroidia bacterium
CGTCTCTCATGAGTTGGAAGCACCGGCTGAAATGCGATCAGCTCCAGCCCCCGGCAGAGATCGGTCTTATAAAAAAGCATCTTATTTCAACGGGTATGGTGGAGCTATGATCATGCAGGATCATCAGCCTGTTTACAATACTGATGACTATATCAAGTCTGTTCCTGGCATTGTACAACCGTAACATGACACCGCAGGACCCCAACAACCCGATGATGAAGTATCTGCCGTTCATATTCCCGTTCATGCTATTGGGTGTGTTCAATAAAATGGCAGCTGCACTTACCTGTTATTATTTCTTCTCTAACATGATAAGCATAGCACAACAGTTTATTATACAGAAGTACATAATTGACGAGAAGGCAATTCATGCTAAATTACAGGAGAATAAAAACAAACCTCCTACACAATCTAAATGGCAGGCTAAACTGGAAGAGATGCAGAAAGCGCAGACAGAGCGTATGAAGCAACAGCCTGTTAAGAAAAAGAAATAATCAGATCAGTATAATATTATCCGTAAAAATCCCCCTTTAACTAAAGGGGGATTTTTTGTTTTTTCCCGATTATGTAAGTAGCTTAGTAAACCATTTACTACCTTAAGACCTGGTATTTTCTATAACCCGTTTTCAAAAAGACATTACAGGCGAATTTCGCAAAAGATATTGCTCTGCAATCAGGGCAGAAATAGCTTTCGTTTCAATAGGGGTAATGTTCTTTTGCTTACGCAAAAAGAACATAAGTAAAAAGTCCTGCTTTCCAGCAGGACTTTGTTGTATGTATATTTCCAGATTAATCTTTTAGATATCGATCTTAGCGTATTTGGCGTGGCTTTCGATGAACTCCCTGCGTGGTGCAACTTCGTCACCCATCAGCATAGAGAAAACACGGTCAGCTTCGGCAGCACTTTCAATCGTCACCTGTTTCATCAGGCGTGTTTCAGGATTCATAGTTGTTTCCCAAAGTTGCTCGGCATTCATCTCACCCAAACCTTTGTATCGCTGGATATTCACGCTGTCTTCTTTACCATTGGCAAATTCCTGCACCAATGCTTTACGTTGGTCTTCTGTCCATGCATAAGCCTGGTCTTTGCCTTTCTTCACGAGGTAAAGTGGTGGTTGCGCCAGGTAAACGTGTCCCTGCTCTACCAACGTTGTCATGTACCGGAAGAAGAAAGTAAGTATCAGTGTTGCAATGTGAGAACCATCCACATCGGCATCGGTCATGATGATGATCTTGTGGTAACGAAGTTTAGACAGGTTTAATGCTTTCGGATCTTCCTCTGTTCCTACAGATACGCCAAGAGCTGTAAACATATTCTTGATCTCCTCGTTCTCGTATATCTTATGTTCCTGCGCTTTTTCAACGTTAAGTATCTTACCACGCAAAGGAAGGATAGCCTGGTAGCTACGGTCACGTCCTTGTTTTGCGGTACCACCTGCTGAGTCACCCTCTACAAGATACAGCTCGCAACGTTCAGGGTCTTTGTCTGAACAGTCGGCCAGCTTGCCGGGCATACCACCACCTGACAGAACACTTTTACGTTGTACCAGTTCGCGCGCTTTACGTGCAGCGGCACGCGCCTGTGCAGCAATTATTACTTTGTCAATGATGAGCTTGGCCTGCTTTGGATTTTCCTCCAGGTATATCTGCAGTACACGACTTACAGAAACATCTACCACACCCATCACCTCGTTGTTACCCAACTTGGTTTTAGTCTGTCCTTCAAATTGCGGCTCAGGTACTTTCACCGAAATTACAACACTCAAACCTTCACGGAAGTCGTCGCCTGTAATTTCAACCTTAGCCCTTTCAAACAGTTTGTTCTTATCTCCGTACGATTTGAATACACGAGTGATAGCTCTGCGGAAACCCGATACGTGTGTACCACCTTCAATGGTGTTGATATTGTTTACGTAAGAGAATATATGTTCGTTGTAAGAAGTATTGTAGTTCATCGCCACTTCAACAGCTACGTTAGTATCCTCATCGTGCGACTCAACGTATATCGGGTCAACCAACAGCGGGTTACGTTTTGCAGATGCATCAAGCATTTGCACGAACTCAACTATACCACCTTCACTGAAAAATATCTCTTCAATATTTTTGCCCTCTTCATCCTGCTCACGCTCGTCTATAAGCGTAATGTGTATTCCTTTATTCAGGTAAGACAATTCGCGCAGACGGCCTGCCAGTATTTCCCTGTTGTAAGTTGTTTCTTTAAATATAGTATTGTCAGGCCAGAAGTGCTGGTGTGTACCGCGTATATCTGTAGTGCCTTTTTCGCGTACAGGATACATCGGAATACCCTTTTCATACTCCTGCTCAAATATCTTGCCCTCGCGATGTACAGTAGTGTGCATGTGCATACTCAATGCGTTCACACAACTCACACCCACACCATGCAAACCACCGGATACTTTATATGAATCTTTATCGAATTTACCACCAGCACCAATCTTGGTCATGACGACCTCAAGGGCAGATACGCCTTCCTTTTTATGGATATCAACTGGAATTCCTCGACCGTTATCGACCACTCTGATCCCTTCTCCTTCGAGAATAGATACCTGAATGCTGTCACAATGGCCAGCCAGGGCTTCATCAATAGAGTTATCAATCACCTCATATACCAAGTGATGCAACCCTCTGACGCCTACATCTCCAATATACATGGACGGACGCATACGCACGTGCTCCATTCCCTCAAGGGCCTGAATCTGATCCGCGCCATACGATCCTTTTTGTTCTTCTTTCTCGCTCATTTCTTCAGTAATTTTTAAGACTATCAAAGATAACAATTAAATCGTCCTAAAAGCCCCGAAAAACGTGAGAAAGAGAGCACTTTTCAACAAAAAAAAGAGGGTATTAACAGAGGTCATAATATCGAGCTCAATTAAGCTTTCTTTGCTTTTCTTTATTAACTATTTTCATAGAACAATGAAACGCTATATCTCCGGACCTTCAAATGCAGCCTTCCCTCTTGCCGTTATGGTACTTGCCGGTGTGTTTTTGTTCTGCGGATTTGCTATTCTTGGTGAAAGTGGTTTGATTGGACTGATTATGATAGTTGCTGCCTGTCTGGTACTACTTTCAAGATATGGCTATGAAATAGATGTGGACAGACAACTTGCCAGATCTTACACCAGTATTTTTGGGATTAAAAGCGGAAAATGGACGGATATTTCCAGTTACAGTCAGGTGAGTATTTTGAGTACCCGAATGAATACGACTGCCTATTCAAGGACAAACAGGTCAACTTCAGACCACTATTTGCTATTTAGAGTGTGCTTATTGGACGATACGCATCTCAGAAAGGTGTTGGTGTATGAAAGCCAATCTAAAGGGCGGGCAGAAGCCTTCTTAAAGGATATGATACAACATATGGCAATCAAACATGTTAGATATAGCCCTAAAAAGCTTAAACGACAGAGTAGACGTTAAAAGCTCCAGGTAATTCCTCCCAGAATATTAATCCCTTGTAAAGGATAGTCCTGATAGATCTGGTATTTCTTAGCAAGAATGTTGTTGAAGTTTAAGTAAGCTGACAATCGCTTGGTATATCTATACTCCACACCTAGGTTGATATCTACAAAAGTGCCCAGATCAATAGAGTATACACCATCTTTCCCTGTCTGTCCCTCTTGAGGTTCATAAGTTCCTGCATGTCTGCCTCCCAACACATAAGTATTGAACTTAGCAATGATCTTATCCTTCATGTCGTAAGTTGCCCCTAAACTAAATTTGTATTGAGGCAGGTACCAGGCCATGTCTTCTCTCCCCGCTCCGTAGATGAAATACTCACCTTTTCCATAAATTTTCAGAGCCTCACCATTGTGGTAACTCAACTCACCAGTGAATTTGGTAATGGTCATGGTGTCGTATCGCACTTCAAATCGGTTGTTGAAGCTGTAAGTTGAATCTCTCCAGTACAAAGGCACACTCCTGTACAAGCCAGTACTCACACCTAGATTGAAGTCCGTTTTGGAACTCAGAGTACCTCTAATACCACCATACAATTTGTAGACATTATTTGTATTGATTAAATCTACACTCGATAAAATGAATGGATTGTCGCGCGCAATGCTTCTAAAAGAGTTTCTTTTAAGCTCTCTGGTCACACCAACATAAGGGATGAAGATATCGTTGAACAGACTGTATTTCAACTCTGCATCCGGAAAAGCATACAATTTAGGATTGCTCGTATTAGGATCAGGCATGTCTACATCCACTTTCAAGCCTGCTTTAAATTTGAACTTGTCGCGCTGACTGATGATTCTGAAGCCAAGATTCAAAATGGCGTTTCCTCTTTGACCTAAACTGGTTGTGGTATCACAAGCTATGCAAGGATTTAAAGTATCGTTCTTGTAATTGTTGTAATCCAAATTCAAATTCCCTTCCAGGTATTCTTTATTGAGGTATTTTCCCATAGTGGCTTTTAAATCCACATGATGCTCACGACCAAAATCGTACTTCATTTTAGCGTCTTCATCTTTATAATCCTGGAAATAGTAATATCCTAAGCGGATATCTCTATCGAGATGCAAAGAATCTTCGAAATAACTCTTGATTCTGCCATTAAACTCAAAATTTGTGAATCGCTGCTTGATCATGTCACGATTGATGGTAGTATCGTTCATTGTACCATAGTGATGAACTGCATTGTGATCAAACACCAAGTCACCAGACAAGGTAAAATACTCCAGAAATTTAGAGCCGTATAACTTCAAGTGGTTATCTGCAAATCCTGAAAAATTGTAGTCTTTATGAGCATCTCTACTCGAGAAATGCTTCCCTCTGATTCCCCAGGAGGCGTTTCTATTTCTCGCTTCCATGAAATGAACATCCAAAAATGGACTTGAATACATCCCAAATCCAGCTTTCACGTAGCCCTTATACAACTTTGTAATGGGTTCTATGATTTTTAACCTGGCAGGTTGAATGGGGGTAATTTCCGTATTAACGAATGCTTGTTTCGACAACAAAGGATAATCATGTGTGGGCACCTCAACAGTTGTATCCACCACTTTTGGCAATGTAGTAATCTTAGTAGACGTGGCCACCGTTCTTGGTTTCTCTACTTTGATATCAACCCCAAAATCCGGATCTTGAGCAAACCCAAAAACAGGCAACAACATGACGATCATTAATCCTAACTTATTCATCTTGACCTCCTTCTTCTATGTTGTTATCTTTTGGCTTGTTCTTTTTGTCCTTAATCACGTCTTCATCTCCGCCTAAATCTATCTCCATTGAACGCGATTCTTTTCCTGACTCTTCTTCCTTTTCCGATTCAATAATTTCTTCCAATTTTCTTTGAGCTGTTTCAACAATATCGTCATCTCCAACATAATTGTCGATTACTGAATTGAGTGTGGCTTTAGCGTTGAAATAATCTCCGGTAGCTGCCAGGTTATCGGCTAGTAAAATATACCCTTTTGCCACCCAATAATCGTAAGAAGGTTTTTGCTTAATCAATTGAAGCACTTGCTTTTCAACCTCCGGATAATCTTCCTCCTTGAAGTATATCAATGCGACATGGTACTTAGCTTCCGCCCCCCATACACTGGTAGTCTTCTTGTTCACTGCTTCCAACTCGTCTTTGGCTTTGGCATTTTCACCCAGGTGCATGTATGACATACCGAGAATCAACTGAGCCTGAACTTTGATGTTCTCGGGAGTTTGATCTGTTTTGTATACTTCAACTGCATAATCTCTGGCATCTCCGTAGCTACCAAGTTTATAGAAGCAACGCATCTGACCAATTTTACTGAACAATAGATTTTCTGGTTGACTGGCGATTTTTTCCAGGTTGTTGAAATTCACAAAAGCCTCCTGGATTCTGTCCAACTTATAGTATGCCTCAGCTGTTCTCATCAAAGCTGTTTCTGTAAACTCACTTTGTGGCATTTCTAGTAGTCTCTCGTAATAAACCAATGCTTCATCCTTTTTATCGGACTCATATAAACAATCGGCCTTGTAACTTAGAGCATGACTTTTATAAAAACCATTCGGGTATTTTTCCAGGTACTTATCTGCGTTTACTAAGATTTTCTCACAATTCCCTTCCAGGTAATACCTGTTCACCGACTCCACGAAATAGGTAGAATCGTATGTCGCTTGTGTTCCACCAATGCAGTTGTATTGTTTCACCACGTTCTCCCATCTGTCCAACTGATCGCGTTTCACATACACGTCCTTTAAACCAAACACAGCATCTTTACACTGACTCGGGTTAGGATTGCTCTCCAGGACCTCCATGTAGCTGTCGATTGCTTTATTGAGTTGATTCGTTTCCGTAAACAGGTGCCCCAAATTTAGAAGGGCAGGCTTGGCCAAAATGTTGTTTGAATGTTGTTCTGAGACCTTCAGATAGTATTCAATGGCATTAGGATAGTCATTCTGCACACGATACGCCTCTCCTATTTCGTATTTGGCTTCAATCAAGTGAATAGAACTGCTGTAGTAGCTCAAAATATTCTTAAGCTCTTTGATTTTTTTATCGGGTTCTCCCAAATAACCATAAGTAATGCCCTTTTTAAAATGAGCATAATCCTGAAACGCCAAATTCATGTCAATCGATCTCTGGTAATATTTTAGCGCTTCTTTATCATCCAAATTGGAATTCTTCATAAAGTAGGCATCTGCAATTCTGAGATAGGCATCATTCACTCGAACTTCATCCTTATCCGGTCGGGCAATGTACTGTCTGAATTCTTCTAGTGCAGATTCAAAATCCTGATCTTTCAGATAGGTATAAGCTATGTTATAATGAGCCACTCCAAAATATTCGGTGTCATAAGATCCCGGCTCCTTGATAAACTTATTGTAATATACTTTAGCTTGTGGATAGCGACCTCTGTAAAATTCAACTTCCGCAATCCAATACCAGGCCAAGCTGTTGAGTTGCTTATCCAGTGGATATTGTTTTACTTTTTTGAAATGCGTGACCGCTTCATCATATTGATTATTCGAATACAACTCCACAGCTCTATTGTACACAATCATTTGATAGGCGCGTTGTAACCTCAAGTCTGATTTATCTACTTTTTCCAACGATTCCAGGGCTGCCTTGTAATTCTTGGTCGTCATGTAAACATTAATCAGGTACTGATAGGCATCTTCAGCTCTGGGGGAATCCGGGTAAGTTGCCAGATACTTTTGGAAGGCTTCAATGGCCTCATCATATGGATTCAAAGACAATTCATATGCCAACTGGGCAAATTTAAATAAGGCATCTTCTTGAATGTCCTTATCAAAATCTAGTTCTGATGCCTCTTTATATGCATTTTGCGCATAGCTTTTCTTGTCCAATTTTTCGTAAGAATCCCCCATGTAATACATGGCGTTTTGTCCCAACTCATCATGGATTCTACTAACACTGGCAAAAAACTTGATGGCTCTATTGTAATCCTCCACCATGTAGTAAGCATACGCTAGGCGGTAATGCTCTTCAAGTGTTGTTTTACCTTCGTCATATTGAATCTCCAGATAAGGAATTGCTTCATCATACTTCTTCTTTTTGTAGTAAGAATCTCCCACCATATTGGCAATTTCCACTTTCTTTTGTGGAGTTATAGAATCTAGCAGTGGCGCACCATAAGCTATCACCTCATCATACTTCCCTTGTTTATAGTATATCTGTGTAATGTAGTAAGGCACTATTTTAGAAAAGCCCTTTTTATTCTTCAGTTTGTTGAAGCCCTCTAAAGCTGTTTGGTAATTCTTTTCCTCATAGGCAATGTGCGAATAATAATAAATCGCTGGATTCTGATACTGGGATTCTACATCTTTAATTTCTCTGAAATCCTTAGAAGCCTCAACATATTCTTTCTCTTGAAAATGACTGTAGCCCTTTTTGAAGTAATATTCCGCCAATTCTTCTTTGCTAAGCTGGAATTTATCGACCTTTTCGAACCACTTCACGGCTTCTACCCAATTTTTCTTTCTGTAATAAATGATCCCCATGTTGAAGTACACAGACTGCACTCTTGGGCTCTCAGGATATCTATTCAGGAAATCTATGAATTGAAACTCAGCATCCGCATGATAGAGTTCTTTGGAACACATGGCTTTATAGTAATAGGCATGCATTACCCGATCATCTAACTCGTTGTTAGTTTGTTCAATAAAAGTACTGTACAATTCCTGAGCAGCTGTGTACTTTTCCTTATCGTACAATTCTGCTGCCTCATCATAGACAGAATATTCGTTGGTATAAATACCGGTTTTCTGCGCCACAACGGTCAGAGACATGCACAACAGCGTTGATGATATGACTAATTGTTTGATCAAATCTCAATTTTAAACTCGTAAAAATAACACGGGAATGAGGGGGATATTCCGTTAAGGGGGGTGAGTTGTTAACGCAATTCTGTTAAGATTATTTTGTCGTGGCACAAAAAAACCGCCCATGATGTGAGAAATTTACGGTAGAATTCCACGTCATTATGAACGCCATTGAACTCAATAACGCCAAAATTTATCAAGGAAAAACACTCATTTTAAGTGATGTGAGTTTTGCCTTAGAACAAGGCAGTTTTGTTTATTTGGTGGGGAAAACCGGGGCTGGAAAATCGAGTTTACTCAAAACCCTGTACGGCGAGTTAAAGTTGAAGGAAGGCAGCGGCATGGTAGCAGGATTTGATTTGTCTAAACTTAAAACCAGACAAATTCATAAGTTGAGACGAGAAATTGGCATTGTATTTCAGGACTTTCAGTTGTTGATGGACCGCAATGTGACCAAGAATCTTCAGTTTGTGATGAAGGCTACTGGTTGGCGTGGTAAAAAGAAAATGCAGCAACGTGCTGAAGAATTATTGGACATGGTAGGCCTAAGTACAAAGGCTTACAAACTGCCTCACCAATTATCTGGCGGAGAACAGCAGCGTGTTGCGGTTGCCAGAGCATTGATCAATGAACCCAAGTTAATTTTGGCAGATGAACCAACCGGAAATCTTGATCCGGAGACCACGGAGGAAATTATGAGACTGTTGTTTGAAATTCAGAAGAAAGGCACAGCTATACTAATGGCCACACATGATGGCATCATTATGGAGAAGTTTCCTTCAAGAACCATTCGTTGCGAAAATAAAACCGTTACAGATTTGAAATCGGTGACTGAGTTTAATCCAATGGGGTAAAGTTTAGAACAGTTTTTCATATCAGGAAAATATGAACTATAGGTTGCTCAGCTTACCAAAATGAGCAGAGGCTTTCGTTCCCCACTCGTCAGAACTCTGAGTAGCGTTAAGAAGACAGAACGGAGTGCCAGAATTAAGATAGAAACTTTGTCAAAATCTTTACATTAGTCTGGTTACAAAACTGATCTGAAAGAACAGTTTTTCTTGCTTGAATATCTTCCGGTAAAAATTCTTTAGAAAAACAGATATCCAGGGCATTACACCATTCATCAGCTGAGTTTGCAAGGACACATCCTTTTTCTAGTCCGGTATCAAGCACCATTTCATTATTTGCAATACAGAACCTACCCAAGAACAAGGATAAAATCAATTTCAATTTGATTCCGGTAGCTTGAAAAGTAGGCAATACGTTCACGTGTGCGTTTTTCACCAAATCGTGAATTTCCTCAGTTTCCAAATCACTCTTTAAGGCAATGTGTTCGTGCTTGAGGCATGCCTGTTCCAATTCTTTTGAAGGACCATTTCCCGCAATAATTAACGAATGAGGCAATTGTGAAAACACCTCATTCACCAAAAACAGAGCGGCTTCATTATTTTCTCCAACAGACAGATTCCCATGATAAAAAGCAAACGCCCCTTTTCCAGACAAAGATTCCACATGCTCTGAAGAGTGAAACACTGGCAAGAGACTTGTGCGACCATAAGTAGCATTCAGATAATCAAAATCCGCAGGTGAAATGGCAAAGATTTGATTGGCTTGAGAGAGCACTGATTCATACGCCTTCAACTTTCTGGCTTCCTGCTTAAAATATGCCCGCTTAAATGCACTTTTCTCAACCTGAGCCAAGCCCTGGTAGTAATCGTGCTCAATATTGTGCATTCGCACCATTTTCTGACGGTCTTTCAAATCAGGATGTGTTAGAAAACAGCTGGTATGGAGACCTTCAAATAAAACAGGCGCTTTATTCTGCGTTAAATTATTCAACAGTCTCGGGCTGCATCTAGAGCTCACTACGTATGGCATTTTTGCCAATAATTTAAAGGGGGATTTAGAACGCTGATAGTAATGAACTTCTTCACAGATTTCATTTAACTTAGTCTGGACTCCTCTACCATAGTCGAAACAATGCAATGACACTTTAATGCCAGCTTCATGCAGTGCTCTTACTTTATAGAACACATCTATCACGCCTCCATAATTGGCCGGAAAAGGCACATCAAACGATACGATATTTAAATCTATTTTACTCAATGCCATTCATTATATCAATCAACACAGTCGATTCGGTCTCCCAACTCAATTCCTTAGCTGCTTTTACCGTATTCTGCCTGCAAATCTCTAATTTCTCGTTATCATTCAAAAGCATCTTCAAACTTTCTGCCAGCTTCTCAGGCTCATGCGATTCGAATAGGCTTCCAATACCATAAGCATCAATAACCCGCCTTAATTCTGGTAAATCAGACGAAAAAACTGGAATTCCGGCTTTGATGTAATCAAAAATTTTGTTGGGCAAACTGAAGCGGTAATTTAGGTTGGTATCCTTATCCAGTGTTAATCCCACGTCTGAACAAGCTGTGTACGACATCATTTGATCGTACGACATTCGTGGCATGAATAACACTTGTTTATCAAGTTTAAGTGATTTGGTTCTAGACTTCAACTGATCAATCACATCTCCTCCACCAATAATCAGGCAGAGTACTTCATCCAGATGAACCATGGCTTCTACCAACTCCTCTGCCCCACGATCCACATTGATACCCGAGCCTTGCAAAATGATGATCTTTTTGTCGAGCGGTAAATTCAATTCTTCTCGAGATTTCTTAACGATTTGTTGTCCTGACATGGGCACATTTCGCATCACATGAATCTCCTTGCCGTACTTTTCTTTATAGAAATTGGCAATCGACTGATTAACAGTAATGACATGTTTCAGTCTTGGAAAAATCCAGCGCTCAATTCTCAACCACACTTTCCTGGAAAAACGACCTTGAATTTCGGGTACTTCAGTAAAGCACTCATGACTGTCATAAATCAAAGGTTTCCTCCTTATTCTTGACACCATAAAACAGGCCAAGAGGGTATCCAGATCGTTTGCATAAATAACATCACATTTTTTAAACAAAAACTTGAAAAATAAGCGCAAATTGAAAAAGGCATAGAACAAAGCACCTTTTGTAAATAGCAATCTCATGCGCTCTGTAGCGTATGGTCTGGAAAGAGGCTGACTGCTCGATAATTTTCTACCAACCAAAACTGGTACGTGTCCCATATTCAGAAAGCTTGTACAAATTTTATGCACGCGCTGATCCGTAGACAGGTCATTAATTACAGCAACCAATATTCGTTTCCCCATAAAGCAGTGCGAATATAACATTCGCTTTTTTCATTGCAATTTGTTAGTAATGATTCAATGCGCGCATTAAGTATACTCCGATATTATCTAGTTTTGAGTCAATGATTGAACAAGATATTTCACTCAAACCCTACAATACCTTCGGTCTCAATAGTGTGGCCCGGTATTTTTCAAAAGCCAATTCCATTGAATCTGTGCGGGAAATTCTTCAGTCTTCCATAGCACAACAATCGCGTTTACTTGTTCTTGGTGGTGGTAGCAACTTATTGCTAACGCAAGATTATGATGGCTTAGTATTGAAGAATGACATTCCTGGAAAAAAAATTATTGAGCAGACGGAAAAATCAGTTGTTGTTGAAGTTGGAGGTGGTGAAAACTGGCATGAATTTGTATTGTGGACTCTCGAAAATGGTTTGGGTGGGTTAGAGAACTTATCATTGATCCCTGGAAACGTTGGCGCCAGTCCTATGCAAAATATTGGCGCTTATGGTGTAGAGATTAAGGATCGGTTTGTTGAATTGAACGCTTACCATATTCCAAGTGGAGAAGTTCATACCTTTTCTAAGGATGATTGCGAATTTGGCTACCGCGAAAGTGTTTTCAAGCGCAAGTTGAAGGGAGAATACATGATTTGTTCAGTAAAATATGCCTTGAGTTTAGATCATGAGTTTAATATCAGTTATGGTGCTATTGAGCAGGAATTGGAGGCCATGAATGTATCCGAATTGAGCATTCAGGCGGTGAGCAATGCTGTAATTAATATCAGGAGAAGTAAGTTGCCTGATCCAAAAGAAATTGGCAATTCAGGTAGTTTCTTTAAAAACCCGGTAGTTCCGACATCTTTGGCGAATAAACTGAAGGACCGTCATCCCAATATGCCCAGTTATCCGGCAGGTGAGAACCGAACAAAATTGGCAGCCGGTTGGTTGATTGAGCAGGCTGGCTGGAAAGGATACCGAAAAGGCGATTATGGCGTACATGCTAAACAAGCTTTGGTTTTAGTGAATTATGGTGACGCTACGGGACAGCAGATTTACAATTTATCCCAGGAAATTCTGGATTCGGTAAAGGAAAAATTTGATGTCGAGTTGGAAAGGGAAGTGAATATCATTAGGTAAGATGAATCAAAGCTACGACCTGATTGAATTCCTGCACAGCCGTGCCAAAAGAAAAACGTTCAACATCCTTCATGTTATCACTCCAACCATACTAGTCCTTAGTTTATTAATTGTTTGGTGGCCATTGGGCATTTTGGGATGATGGTCTTTACCCTCTTCAAATTCAAGGATTTTTAAATTTCTACACATAAAAAGTATTACCTTTTTGTTTTATCTGAATAAAGGGTAAAACCAATGTATGAAATTTAGTCATTTAAAGCATTTAGTGCACGAAGGAACGTACGATGAGCTGATCAAAGGTTTATATGCGTATTACCCAAAGATCCGTGCACTGGTTCTGAAACATAACGGTTCGGAAGATGATGCCAGAGATGTTTTTCAAGAAGGACTTTTGGTGTTTATAAATAAGCTAGAAGATCCCGGTTTTAACCTGAGCTGTAAACCAGAAACCTTTTTGTATTCTGTTTGTCACAATCTTTGGCGCATTCAGCAAAGACAATTGTCTAAAGAGAGCAAGATAGTGGCCGTTGAACTACCCGACATGTCGCACCAGGCCCTGGAAGAAACCATTGAAAAAGAACGGAGACTAATTAGTTTGGAGCACGTACTTTCCAAAATTGGCGAGAAATGTCAGACCATTCTTAAACTTTATTACTTCCAGAAAAATTCCATGAAAGAAATCGCTCAAAAATTACAATTGAGCAGTGTTCAAATGGCAAAAAACAGGAAGTACAAGTGTCTTGAAAAAGCCAGAGATCTGGTCAGGAATTCTCAAGAGCAAGTAGAAATTTCAACCTCAACGGAACGGATATGAGAAGCGAATTAGAACAGATTCAGATAATAGAACAATATATTGAAGGCCGTCTTGAAGGTCAGGCACTCATTAATTTTGAAACCCAACTCCAAAGTGATCCGGAGCTTGAGGCAAGTGTATCTCTTCAAAGAGAGGTGCAACTTGGACTGAATAGAGCAGCTCTTGTCAATTTAATCAGAGCCAACCATGCTCAGTTTATAAACAGCTCTGGCAATACAGGTTTTAAACCCTGGTACCTCAACACTTTATTTTTATTTGGACTAGGGCTTATTGTGTCGACAGCCATGGCACTAATATTTTTTAAGTTCAACTTGACTGGTGAAAGGAAAGATCAAACCTCCAAGCATTCCATCAAAGAGAAAGTAGAATACACAACAGATTCTGACATAAAAATAGCTCAACACGCCTCAGAAAAACCGAATTACGTCTATCAATTACCATCGGTTGATACCACAGCCCAATCCCCTGTAAAAACTGAAGTTTACCATTCTGATACAGCGCCTATACAGGAGACGGAAGGTAAGACTCATCACCCGCTTCTTGCCATCACTCCTTACAAATCCAAAAGAAAACTGAGGTTATCAGACTTTGAAGTCCCGTATGATCGACAAAATTTTCTGGCTGAAGACGGCATCACATACACGCATCAACGGTCGGGTTCTGTTGTAAGAATTCCTGGCAACATTCTGACTCAAAAGAATGGTACAACGGCTTCTGGTGAAGTCACCCTGATCTACAGAGAATTCCGTGATGCAGCGGACATGGCATTTTCACGAATCAACATGGTATTTGATGAAGATAATCATGATTGGTTCCATTCTGCCGGCATGTGCGAGCTTTATGTGTTAAAAGGAAATGACACCCTCGCATTGAAAGCCCCAATAGAAATTGATATGATGCCCAGTGCAGAAGCTTCAGACCTGGCTTTTTATACCTATGAGCACGGACAGTGGGATAAACAATTTGATATTCCTTCTCAGTCTGCAAATTCATTTGGTCTTGAAGCTCAAATATCAGAAGCTCAAAAAATCAACGTCAATAAGGATGTTATTGAGTTGAGAGCGACACTTAGTCCGAACGAGATTCCCTTATCCCTATTCATCAGCAAAAAGAGAAGAGCGCTTAAAAAAATTAAAAAATCTTTGCCTGATAATGAAATTGAAACCAGTCGCTTTTTCATTGGAGAGATAGATACTTCCGCCACCAGGCTAAAAGACTCATTGAAAAAAGACCGTCGCCGTCGTATTAGCGTGGAAATTGGCGCTTCTAGTTTATTCAATAGATGGCGAAAATGGGACGGAGGTATATTTATCAACCGATCTAATGGTATCTCCAAATATTGGAGTTATGATCCTGTTAACAACCAATTCACTTCTAGTAGTGACCAACAATCTAAGGCAAGTGAAAATTACTCTAAGCTAATAAGTGGATTGTCAACGACTCAATTTGGGGTACATAATTGTGATCAGATATACAGAGTAGGCAATCCTATATCCATTAAACCAAAATTCGTAGATCAATTTGGAGTAGCTATTGAAGATGGGAGCATTTTGTCTTTGATTGATCAAAACTACAACGGCGCATTTAGTTTTTCTTCACGTGCTTTTAAATGCAATCCTAACGGGAAAAATGAACTCATTTTGTTTACTAGGAGCGGAAAAATATACGTACTGGACAAATTTTGGAGCGAACTCAACATTTCGAAAAAAGGCGAGCATATCATTCCAATGAGAGATGCTACAGATGAGTTGAACAGTACAGAAGGATTGAGAAACTATCTCAGGAAACGGAAATCGGGTAGTCCGGTCAATATCCAGACAGTTGGTGCGTGAGGTCATATTCTTCAGAGGTAACAGTCTCTTTCGTCGTACATTCTTCCTCATAAACGCTACTCAGAGTTCTGACGAGTGGAGGACGAAGGAGTCTGTTTCTTGTTTTAGCATACTCTTTGTTTCCAAAAGGAAAAGTCTCCTTCGTCCTTTGTCCTCTGAGAAACGGTCTTAAGGTTGGGGCGTCTTCATAAGTATCTTCTGGAACTCACTTTCCCTCCTGAACGTTACTCAGAGTTCCGACAAGGGAAGGACGAAAGCCTCTGTTCTTGTTTTACCATACTCTATGTTTCCAAAAGGAAAAGTCTCCTTCGTCGTGCCTCCTCTGAGAAACGTTTGGTAGAGTGGTTGCGTCTTTATATGCTTCTTTTGGAGCTTTGTTCTTCAGAGGACCACACCTAATATTCAATGATGTCCGTTAACTTCCAGGACACGGTGGTATTGTCTTCAAAATGACCAACAAACTTAACCAGTCCAATACCTTCTGCATAGGACGATTCAAAGTAATATTTAACTACAAATGGGTCGTAGACCTTGTTGAATGAATAATGCCGTTCGAATTCATCCTTAAACAACACTGTTTCCAGATTTTGTCCATTCCATTTAAAATCACTACCTGGTCCTTCCAGCGATCTCACTTTACTCAAACGCATAGTCACCTCCAAATCTTCCAACTCATCTTCAGTGTCTTCATAAACATAATCCAATTCCCATTCAAAACTGTCTGAATCATCGATCTCCCAATAAACGATTTCATCCTTATTTATAATGCCTTTGGTTCTGGTTCCTGACAAGACTTGATAATATGCTAGCATTTTAGAACGGTCATCGGTGATCTCTTCTCTGACCGTCTCAGTGTAGTCGCCATTAAAAAAACCTTCTGTTCTGAATAGCCTATCCTCACTATTATAAGTCATTTTCCAAAGTATGCTATCTCCCTGATCTGACACATAAAGGTAATGGTGACCATTTTCCATTTTTTCGTACGGGAAGTAATATGATTTAAAATCAAGCGAACGGTTGGCACAGGAAAACAGAACCGATATGAGTAATAGTGGTATTAAACGTATCACAATGTTTCTTTCTTAAACGGTGCATATAAAGAATCCACATTTACGCTTGTTTTACCTTCCAGAAGCTGATCATTCCAGTTAATTTGGGATCCTTTGTCGATCAGCAAGGAATTACGCTTGATATCGGGGGCTGTGAGTGTCATTTGAGCGGCTCCATATTCTGTCTTTTTCATGAAAACCGCTCCATTCTTATTGTTCTCTTCCAATCTAACTGCTTCAATAGAAAATTTTGAATCGTCTTTGGATACGAGGGCAATATTGGCTCTAGAAATTGTGATATTCTTTGCCGTAGCTACTGATCTTTCTCCAACAGAAATCCCCTTATCACCAATGTCATTTGCTTCAATATTCTCAAAATGAATATGACTGCCGGAGATATCCAAAGCATCATTTTTGACATGGGAAAACTGACAATTGCTTACCTGTCCGGTACAGAAATCCAAATCTAAGGCATCAGAGAAGATGTTTTCAAATCGACAATTAGAAATCTCTACTTTTGAGCGTACTAAATTCAATGCATCCTCTGATTGATTGTCTTTGAAGGTGCAGTTTTTTATAATGGCATCAGATTCATAAATGCTTATCATACCCGTTCTTGGGCGATTGAAATAATCGAAAGCCTGCATGCCTTGAAAAGTGGTGTTATAGATTTCTACTTTATTGGCTGTTCCCAAAATATTTAATCCCCCCGCTTCAGGCTCATCTCCAAAAAATACGGGCCTTGAATCATCTTCTGAACCTATAAGCACATCACCATAACAGATTAAACTGCCTCCTGTCTCAAAATCGACATGCGTTTTGGGTTTAACAACCAATCTGTAGCCTGCAGGTACTACCAAAGTATTGTGAATGGCCACCCTATCTTCAATGATCACGTCTTTTCCTTCAACACGCACACCAACCAGTCCACGAACATCATTGAGATTGCCATGATATCGCGACCATTTGAATACAACCTCATCGCTCCACTCCTCCTTGCGCCACTTTAAAATTTTAAATCTGCTCGTATCTCCATTATGGGTATAGTGCACTCTGTTCACACCATAAGGTACTTCTAACTCAAATTCATCTGCTGTCCCTCTAAACGCAACCATAGTATGTGCAGGAATGTCAATCAAACTGTCTTTTCTCTTCTTGAATGAATACCCAATAATTTGAATGTCATCTACATGATAATTATAACACTTGATGGTCTTGCTATCCTCACCTCTATTGTAGGTATATGCCTTGAGTGCTGCTTCTTTAACAAAAGCAGAACTGCCTTTGGTGCCTTCGTATGTCACACTATCATAGGTATACAAGGGTTCGTTCTGATTGAGAGATTTAAATTCTGGCAAGGCTTCCTGAATCTTCATTGCCCGTTCTTCCCATCGTTTGGCATTGAAATTATACCAGGGGAATTCGCTCTTGATTAATTCCAATTTTAACCCCAACTCCTCTGTCCATTTGGTCATCTTATCCTGAACATACGCTGGTGTCATTGTTTTAAGGTATTTGATGTAATGTACTCTAAACAATGAATCGTTTAGGTATTGTTTGTTGAAGTACACGTCTCTTGGCACGCGACCATCTTTAAAAGGCATGCCATAAATAGCCTGTTCTCTTGATGCCGTTTCGGCAAAACAATCAAAACCAATGGGCTCTAAACGGTAAGTAATTGGGTTGTAATAATACCGAATGTTGTGCCATACCATACCATGATAGCTTCCAGCTAAATCTGTTAAGGCAAGGTATTGAGCCATTTGCGGGTAATCGACTTCATTCGCAAGCCCTGAATTAAAGTTTTTAAGTCTGGACATGGCCTTGTGGGCAGACATGAATAATTCCCGTTTTGCATGATCTTCATCCATGTTTTTATCGTCGAAGGGCAATATTTCAGCAGATTCGTAGTAGGCTATTCGGTAATCCACATCTTCCAATCTGGCTTGCCAAAGACCTTCTTCGTTGATTTTTAAAATAGGACCTTCTCGTCTTTGTTGACTTTCCAGAAGCTCTTTTCTAAAATGCTCTTCTATGGCATAGACCCCAAGGTTTTTTCCATTCACTTTAACAGGAATGAAGTCGTACCGTGTGGCCAAAATGCCCGCTTCCTGCATGAGTTTGTGCAGAAGCCACTCATCTAAAAAAGATCTTGTGTGCGGACTTTGTACTGAAAACACTTTCATTCCGAACAAACTTTGCCCATTGAGCATCTTAATCCTGAAACTCCATTTATTACCTTTGAGATGATCGGTCCAGTCG
>JAUILH010000087.1 GCA_030433115.1 Bacteroidia bacterium
TTGTGATAGCCTCATCCAAATATACATCTTGAATGGCGTTTAGCAAAGCCACACCTTCAGACATTTCTTTTTGGAAAGCTTTTCTTCCCGAGATCAAACCATGTCCACCAGCTCTTTTGTTAATGATGGCAGTTTTAACGGCATCTTGCATATCCGAAGACTTACTTCCAGTAGAAGCCCCTCCAGAATTGATCAATCCGTTTTTCCCCATGTAGCAATTGGCTACCTGGTAACGACATAAATCAATTGGGTTATCAGAGCTCAAGTCACTGTATACTTTGTCGTGTGTCTTTCCAAAATTAATATTGGTATAACCACCATTTAAAGTAGGTAACTTTTGTTTGATAATATCTGCTTGAATGGTGACGCCCAAATGATTCGCCTGTGCCGTAATATCGGTTGCTGTGTGGTAATCTACACCGTCTTTTTTGAAATCACTGTTTCTCAGGTAACACCATAAGATGGTAGCCATTCCTAATTCATGTGCACGCTCAAATGCATGGGCAATTTCTATGATCTGTCTGTTGCTGCCTTCTGAACCAAAGTAAATGGTCGCCCCAACTGCAGTTGCTCCCAAATTCCAGGCTTCTTCTACAGAGCCAAAAGAAATTTGTTCGAATTCACTTGGGTAAGACAATAGTTCATTGTGATTGATCTTCACTATGAACGGAATTTTGTGCGCATATTTTCTTGAGCAAGACGCCAAAACACCAAATGTTGAAGCCACTGCATTACATCCGCCTTCAATTGCCAGTTTCACAATGTTTTCAGGATCGAAATAAATTGGGTTAGGCGCAAAAGACGCACCAGCAGAATGCTCGATTCCCTGATCAACAGGTAAAATAGATACATAGCCAGAGTTTCCTAAGCGTCCATGAGAATATAAATCTTGAAGGCTTCTAAGAACTTGCGGACTTCTGTTCGAATTGCCAAAAGAACGGTCTACAAAGTCCGCTCCCGGTAGTGTCAGAAGATCTTTTGAAATAGTGTTACAAGTATGATTCAGCAAGGCTTCTCCTTCGCTTCCAAGTAATGATTCTATATTTGTGTTGCCCATAAAATTCGTATTTCGAGCAACAAAACTAACAAAAAGCTTTTTAATAATCTCCTTTGATTGCTTAAAGAGTTTTACGGGACATTTTTTTGTGTTTCAGGTAAATAATCAAAGCACTTACGGATGACCCTAAAAAGGCCAGCGCCATATCCTTGTGAGGGTCCCACATGTCGCCTTGTTGACCGTTGTAGCTTTCCACGGATTCAGGAGATAAGGCGAATGTCAATCCCCATTCGAAGAGTTCGTAAATGAGACTAAAAACCTGAATTGACATCCAGGCAAGAATTAATGCGTATTTATAAGATATGCCCTTCGGTAGTTTTAGCAAATACCAGTCGAAACATGCAGAGAGAATGCTCAGACCAAACATGAAGTGTACCATCCGGTCGTAGTGATTGCGTTCCCATCCAAATGTGTCATTCGGACTCCAGTTAAGTAGATTTTGACACCAATCATCATACGGAACCATGGTATATAGCCAGCGTGCTCCAAAGATGTGAATTGCTGTAAACAGGGCTATTCCAATGTATGAACTGAGTCTTAGATGTCCTTTTCTGGCATCTATGAACAGTAAAACGAACAATAAAACAGAACCAACATGTTGAAGCCACATGTCAAAACCATAAATGGGTTGAATAGTAGTGATTACCAGTAAAGCAATCAGAAATAAGAGGATGTAAATTTTTGTTCGATTCATAACGGATCTTTTCAATGAATCCCGTTATGAATAAAAAGGTAACCCTAGAATGGATATCCAATCCCAAAATTGACATTAATTCCGGACCTATAATCGGACAACCCAAGTGCTTTTCTTTCTGCGTTGTGAATGGGCTTATCCTGGAAGAACCAACGTTCCCCTTCAGGTAGAATCGGATTTTTTAACTTACCTGCCAAATCCAGTCTTACAATGAAGAAATCCAGATCGAAACGGAAGCCCATACCTCCACCAAAGGCAATCTCTTTATAAAAATCAGTGTCCAAAGTACCGTCAGGTCGTGAAACGGAGTTGTGTAGAAGCCAAATGTTACCGGCATCTAGGAAGAAGGCACCTTCTATGAAATCAAATAGGTCGAATCTGTATTCAATGTTACCCTCTAAATGGAAATCACCAATTTTATCAAAACGTTCTTCAAAGTTTTCATCTGCATGAGATCCCGGTCCCAATAATCTCGCCTGCCAGGCTCTGATACTGTTACTTCCTCCGGCAAAGAAGGCCCTTGCGAATGGCATGGCGTCTTTCAAGTTTTCAAATGGAATACCAATGCCACCTGCAAAGCGATAAACCATCTCACTTTTGGAGTTGAATTTCTGATAAAAACGGATGTCGTGTGAAGTTCTGAAGTACTCCGCAAAACGAATTCCAAACAACTCATAGGCATCTGTTACCGGGTTGTAATATAAATTGAGCGGACCAGCCAACCTTCGAAGACCAAAACCTGCAAGCTCCACATTACCACTGTAGTATCCTACGTCTTTGAGTTTGTTAATTTGCTGCGTGTTTCGTGTGTAGGTTAAAGAGAAGGCCGAAATAATTTGGTCGGAAAAACTAATGTCCAGAATAGGATCATTCAACTCTATCAATCGATCAATAAACTCCTGACTTTGATTGGTGATTTTAATGGCACTCAGGCTCCAAAGACCTATACCCAAATAATGACGGTTTTTGGCTAAATCCCATTTGATTTTTGCTTCCTGAATGGTTCTGGTGAAATCTGGTCGTTGTTGGAAGTTGAGGGACGCACCAACGTCTGTATCCGTATGTTGCCATTTCTTGAAGAAGCGTTCAATCAGAATGGCTTTTGGGAACTTCATGGACATGGTAGGACCGAATTCAATGGTGTTGAAGGTTCTTAGAGGATTTAAACCACCTTCTCCAATCACTGAACCATCCTGATTGGTATACAATTGCTGAACTTCCAATCCGCCGGTGAAAGACAGATTGAGTTTTTGAGCACCTCTAAACAGGTTTTTGTGGTCATAAGATATGCTGCCTTCAATTCCTAGGTTTCCTGCCCTGTTCAGACCGTCAGCTTCAGCTGTAAATGCCTGCCTGGTGCTGTGATTAAGTGAAATGATGCAGTTCAAAAGATTGCCCACTGTATCGCCAGGAACCTTGGTGAATTTAACACTCACAGATCGGAAAACACCTAAATCGGTTAGTTGTGTATAGGTGGCTTCAACCTCTTTTGCCCGATAGGTGTAACCCGGAAAAATGAAAATTCTCTCAGCCAATACGCTTTGCCTGATTTTGAACTTATCGATAAAAGCCATTTTAATCAGGTGCCCATCAGAAGTGACATAATTAGTTGTGTCGTAATTCCTTAAATCCACACCTCTCTGCAAGGTGTAATCCGAAAAAAGGGTCACATCATTAATAAAGTATTTTTGATGCTTCTTTTCTACAACTGAATCTCTTGTAACAGGTGTTTGGACATTTAAAACCCCCATAGTAAGATCCACCCAACGTTCCAGTACGGTTGAATCTTTTTTTGACGGAACAGTCATACTATCTACCTCATAATAAATATAATCCTTACTGAAAGCATAGTAACCCCGATTCAGTAGGTAGGTCTCTATCTTATTCCGTTCTTTTTGGAGATTGGCCACGTCAAAAATCTGATTGATCTTGAGGATAGAATCGTTTTTAAGCGCATAACCGGTGTATTTAGCAATATCCTCATCATCAATATCTCTGGTGATGGTGCGAATGCGGTAAGGCGTTTTTTCTTTGACAATATAGTATACGGCGGCCTTGGGCTTTCGTGGGTGTACTATGATGGTATCAACAACGGTCGCATTGAAATACCCTTTTTTAATCATGTAGGTATTTAATTGTTGCGTGGTAGTTTGAATCTTGGTTGAATCAAGGATTACAGGCGCTTCACCAATGCCACTAATGATGCGTTCTTTCAGTGTTGGTTTGTACTTTTTTAATGGTCTCAGCTCCTTAGGAGATTTACCGTTGAGCAGTCGCTTTTGATTTCGATAGACATCCTTGGTACGTCTTTTTTCATTTTTTCTGATGAGTTTGGCGTATCGCTTCTTTACTTTTTTATCCAATTTTTCAGGATCAATCATGCTGTAAATGGCCAGGTGAAATTTAATCACACCAAAAATGGTTCTGTTGGGTTTTTGCTTGAAGATGTCTTCCATATCCCATTTGCTGATATTTTGGCTAGACCCATTATTGAAGACCTTTTTTCCGTTTTTCCGGGTCATATTTCTATTGTTCCAGGGTCTTAATGGAAGATTTCCAGGGTACTTATCCTCCTTGAATAAGTAGGAGAGTGTGTCCATATTAGTGGTGTCAAATGCAATCAGGATTTGATCAGTACTCATTTTGTCGAGCAGCAGTTGACCTTCTGGTACCCTTTTCGTTACGCACGAAGAAATTAGGAACAAGATGCCAATACTTAATATGAAAACCGATCTCAGCATTTATATTTGCAAATCTACAAATCAATATCAGGTGATTTCAAGAAACACAATAAAATGGATAAAATCTCTTCATCTAAAAAAAAATAGAGATAAAGAGCGTCTTTTTCTAGTGGAAGGTAAAAAGATGGTAGAAGAACTTTTGAAGTCAGATTTTGAGATTCACAGTCTTTATTCTACCGAAGACATGGACACGGCATGTGAGTTTCACCAGGTAAGCTCTGCCGATTTGGAAAGAATTTCGGTCCATAAAACACCTCATCAGTCTCTGGCAATAGTGCATTACAAGAATTGGGAGATGCCCGAAAAGGGAGTATTTATTGGTTTAGATGATGTGCGTGATCCGGGGAATTTGGGAACCATCATGAGATCTGCCAATTGGTTTGGAGCCAGTGCAATAATTTGTTCCAATGGTTCGGTTGATTTATATAATCCCAAGGTAGTTAGAGCATCAATGGGGGCAATTTTCAGAATACCTGTACTTTATACTCACTTGGAAACTTATCTTGAAAATTATAAGGGAGACTCATATGTACTTGATCTAAAAGGAGAAGAAGTGTATGAAGCCCATATTAGCAAAGAGAATGGACTCTATATTTTGGGAAATGAAGCCAATGGAATTAGTGATGCCATTTCAAAAATCTGTAAACATAGTTTGAAAATACCTGGAGGGAATGGGCAAGAATCTTTGAATGTTTCGATGGCGGCTACGATTTTGCTGTCTGAGATTTATCGGCGACCCTAACAGTTGCCTCAGCACAACGCATGCCATCTATTGCAGCACTCACAATGCCACCCGCATACCCGGCGCCCTCTCCGGAGGGAAATAAATTGGATACCTTAAGGTGCTGGAAACTTTCCTTGTCTCTTGGAATTCTTACAGGTGAAGAAGTCCTGCTTTCAACTGCATGAAGAAGTGCGTCATTGGTATAGTAGGCAGGCATTTTCTTTCCAAAAGCTTTTAAGCCACCTCTCAAAGTTTTAGCCACAAAATCTGGAAAAACATCCCATAAATTGCTAGAAACTACTCCGGGAATGTAGGACGATTTGGGGAGGTCTCGACTTGTTTTCTTTTGCACAAAATCAATTAAACGCTGACCAGGAACCTTTTGAGTTTTGCCCCCCATCAACCAGGATTTATATTCAATCTGCTTCTGGAATTCCACACCGGCCAGGGGGCCATATTGATCAATGTCCAGATCACTCAGTTTAATCTCAACCACCATACCAGAATTGGCATATGGATTGTCTCTTTTGGATGGAGACCAGCCATTTACAACCACTTCTTCAACGTCCGTTGCACAGGGAGCAATAATGCCTCCGGGACACATACAAAAACTGTAAACTCCTCTGCCGTTAACTTGTTGAACCAGCGAATAGGATGCAGGCGGGAGAAAGTCACCTCTATCTTTACATTTATATTGGATTTGATCAATGATCTTTTGAGGATGCTCTACCCTCACACCAAGGGCAAATGGCTTGGCTTCAATGGCTATGGATTTTTTATGCAAGAGTTCAAAAATGTCTCTGGCTGAATGTCCTGTGGCTAAAATAAGCTGTTCGCAAGGAATTCTTTCGTTGTTGACATGTATGGCAGAAATGGTGTCGTTTTCAAGCTCCAGATCAGTGAGTTTGCTATTGAAATGAATATCCCCTCCGTTTTGTAGAATAAACTCTCGCATATTTTCTATGATAAGAGGCAGTTTGTTAGTGCCAATATGGGGATGTGCGTCAGTTAGTATGGTCTTTGGTGCTCCAAATTTTACTAAGGTATTAAGTACAAGATTGAGGTCGCCACGTTTTTTAGATCGCGTGTAAAGTTTTCCATCAGAATAAGTACCTGCACCACCTTCTCCAAAGCAGTAGTTGCTGTCTGGATTCACAACATGCTCCCGGGTCAATTTAGCCAAATCTCGTCTGCGTTCCTTAACCTGTTTCCCTCGCTCAAAAACGATGGGTTTAATACCCAATTCTATGCACTTCAATGCCGCAAACATGCCTGCCGGACCAAAGCCAATAATGTGCACGGCTTTGTCAGGGTTTATGGTTTTGGCTTCTAATGAAGGGTAGGTTGGGAGTGAGTAAGGTTCATTAATGAATACCTCAACACGCAAGAAGTATTGAATTGGTTTTTTTCTGGCATCAATGGAACGTCTGATCACATGGCAACCTGTTAACTCATCAGCTCTGATGTGTTTGTTTGAAACGACCGCTTTGCGAATTTCTTCATCATCGTAAGCATGTTCCGGTTTAAGAAATATTTCGACTATGTCAGGCATTAGCCCTCAAATGTAAAAGATAGCAGCCAAACTTGCGAGCGCAACCTGGAAATTGGGTCGGAAAGCATGTTGTTTTCCGGAATCAGAATGTTCGGAATACCAGAACTTAATTTCAATTCAACTCCAAATTTGAAGTAGGGCAGAAAGAAATCCATTCCCCCACCAATTTGTGCAGCATAATCGGTTTTTCTAATTCTGACTACGTCTTCATTGGTGTTCACATTTTCCCTACTGGCCATATCAACACTAAACTGACCACCACCTATTAAATACACACACCAATTATTGATTCGATTGGTACGCCATTTCAAAAGCAATGGGAAATCTATATAAGTAGACTCTACCCGGTGCTCTATGGTTTCAATTTCTCCATCAATGACAAATTTGTAGAGCATTTGTCTGTCCTGAAAAGAAATACCTGGCAAAAATCTTAATTTCCAATTGTTATCAATGTGCAAAGAGCTCAGTATGTTGAGGTTGAAACCGGGAGTCGGTTTAACGCCCAATCCTAGCAGAGAATCCTGAAAAGTGAAATCGGGTTTTAATTCATGAAAGAATGAGGTACGATTATACCCTAAAGAAAATCCAAAATGAAAACGTCTTTTCTTTCCGGAAAAATCTCCGGAACGGTTCTTAGGTTTGTCCAGTTGCGCTGAACCGGATAAAACCATGGATGCCAGAAAGAAGAATGCCAATAGCCTTTTCATCGTGTTTCAAAAACGTAAAAATAAGCTATTTATTTTGGTGAGTGGGCCAATTGAATGATTTCCGTGAGGGTTTCCCGAATAGTTCTGCCATCTGCTCGCAATTGTTGGGGCACAATACTGGCCGGACTGAACCCAGGAACTGTATTGATTTCAATTAAATATGGCACACCTTCGGATACAATGAAATCTATACGAACAATGCCATCCAAACCAAGTAATTGATATACCTCTTTCACAATTTTTCGAGCCCTTTCTGCGTCTTTTTCAGGGATGTCTGCCGGGGTTATTTCAGAAGAATCACCGTCGTACTTGGCAGCATAATCGAAAAAGTCATTGTCCGTTAAAATTTGAGTAATGGGCAGTACTTGAACGCCCTCATTGTTTTTAAAAGCACCAATGGTAATTTCATAGCCGTCAATAAAAGATTCCAAAATCGCGTTACTGCCTTCGTTCATGGCTTTGTCAATGGCTTGTGGTATTTCACCTTCTGAGCGCACCTTGCTTACCCCAAAACTCGATCCTCCGTCATTTGGTTTAACAAAAATAGGTAGACCCAGCTTTTCTACAATCATATGGGTGTCGTAAGATTCACCTGGTCTAACCAATACGGAAAGGGCACATTTTATTCCAAAACTACTTAAGAGATTATTGCATGCCCATTTGTCAAAAGTGAGTGTCGACATCATTTGAGAACATCCTGCGTATGGTATATTCATCATATCGAAATAAGCTTGAAGTTTCCCATCTTCTCCTGGTGTACCATGAATCATGATGTAGGCAAATTCGAAACGAATGTTGAGTTCATCTACACCAAAATTGTTTTTGTTGATGGGATAAGCTTGGTCGCCATAAAAACAGGTCCAACTGTTCTCAGTAATTTCAACTTTATAGGCGTCAAACAAATCCTCATCCAAATGGTCCAAGATGGTTCCAATACTCTTGTGCGAGATAACTTTCTCAGAAGAATAGCCCCCACAAATGGCTGCAATGCATAGTTTCATATTCGCAATTTAAGTCGACGAACAGTTATTTCTACAAATAATCAATTAAGAGTTACCAATACCCTATTGTTGATATACATAAACTCATTAAGCGTGCCTTGAGATGGTCGAAATTTCTATATTTGTTCGAGCAGATGAAAAACAAGTTAAAAGCGTTCGGTAGATTTCTAATTTCCTGGCCATTTTGGTTAAATGTGGTTCTGGCAATTTTAGCGTCCTATTTAATTTTTCATTTTTTGATGAAGCACCTTGATTCGTACACCAGACAAGCGGATTCTGAGCAAATTGAGGTCGGTAATTATTTTGGGATGGATGCAGCTGATGCCACCAAAGAGATTGAAAAACTGGGCTTGAGGGTTGAGGTAGATTCCGTTTTTATTGAAGGTTTTGAATCCGGAACAGTTGTTAATCAGGAGCCCGTGTCTTCGGACAGTAGTGGGTTTAATGTAAAGAAAGATCGGGTAATCAGTTTGAAAGTGCAATCAAAATTACCACCTGGCAGAGAAGTGCCCAATGTGATATTCAGATCGAGACGATTAGCGGAAACCAAATTGTTGACAAGAGGTTTTGGTGTGGATGTGAAACAAATTCCTCACGACGATAATTTTGTCCTAGACCTTCTTTACGAAGGGAAAAGTTTGAAAAACAAAGATGGCAAGGTGCCTCCTGGTATTAAATTAGCACTCAGATCAAAACTGACTTTGGTGGTTGGACAAGGAAAACCTAAATCAGTGAACTTGCCAGATGTGGTCGGACTCACAATAATTGAGGCAAATAAACGTTTATCTGGTGCATCACTATTGATGTTGCATGCTGGATGTGAAACTTGCGAATCGGTTGAAGATTCTTTGAGTTCTGTGGTTATCAGACAATCGCCTACAGGTGGACGCAATTCAGTTATTGCCGCCGGAACTGAAGTGACCTTGTGGTTTGGAACATCTTTACCGGAAGATAGTGAGCCTGAATAGAATGATATGAGAAAACTGACGTTATTATTGCTGCTACTATCTGGTATGACCTTCGGTCAGGAAAAGGTGAACCCACTTCAAACCAATCAAAGTCTTCACAAGTTAGAAAAACGAAACCTGGATGAACAGTTCATATACTTTATTGACACGATTGATTTACCTATCAGGGATGATTTCGCCAGAGATAAATTCGTACCGTATGACGCCCAGACTGGTGATGCCAACGTTGAGGACACTACACATTATTTATTGTGGGACTTGAATAACACTGCGCCAATTGCGATGGACTCTTTCGCTTTGGATACCACGTATATGTATGTTTACGATACCTTGTCAACTGCAGACAGTGTGGTTTTTACAAGAACAGCTTTCCCTTCAATGGATTTGGTGCATTACGATCTATGTAACTATCCCTTCACTTTTGATACTTTGACTTTATGGCCGCCTTACGATACGCATGATTCCAGCCTCATGATTACCGGAGATATTGAAGACACCACCTGGATTGTTGATTTAAGACAGGATTCAAGCACGCTCTACCTGGTCTCTCCCACTTTAAGAGATACCAACTTCATATGGGTGGATAAATTTGCATGTCGGAATAGCCGTTATGCCATTAATCCACCAACGGTTGGTGTGGCCACATTCGACGGATTGGATGAGAATGGCTATCCCTACGATTTTACAAGTGTGGGCACCCCATATGGTGAAGCAGATTTTCTCACTTCTAAGCCCATCAATATGGCTGGCGCGAATGAGGCTACGATCAGTTTTTTCTACCAGTCTACTGGGTATGGAGATGTTCCTGAAATAGAAGATTCTCTGGTCCTGGAATTTTGGGCGCCTGATTCTAATCAATGGTTTCATTTTGCGGGTTTTGAAAGTACAGGACTCAAGACTGATAGCTTTTATTACGCTCACTTGGTCATTCCGCTTGCGTCTTCTCAGTATTACGAAGATGGTTTCAGATTCAGATTTAAGAACTATGGGTCTCTTGCCGGAAACTTAGACCACTGGCATGTTGATTATGTGTATTTGAACGAAAATAGACCCCCTAATGATTCTATTTTTCTGGATGTAGCATTTCAGTACGAATCTTATGGAGTTTTGAACAACTATACCTCAATGCCTTGGAAACATTACAAATGGGATCCGGACTTCTTTACTGTAGATACTTCATATATGACAGTATTCAACATGGATAATGTAGCACGACTTCTACCTCAAGGTAATGCTCAAATGTATGTCAAGTATAATGGTGCTGCAATGGATTCCGTTGCATACGCCACTGGGGGGAATCAAAATATATTGGATAGTACTTCAAAGGAAATCATATACCCTGAAATAGGTTTTGAATTGGATACCTCAGTGAACGATACCTGCGCCATCTTTCAAATTTGTCATTCCATAGAGACTGGTGATAACAATGAGGCATTATTAAATGATACTGTGACTTACAATCAGGTGTTGTCTAACTATTATGCCTATGATGATGGTAGTGCAGAATGGGCTTGGGGTGTCTTTGGAGGTGGTGCCATGGTGGCATATCAATATGATTTGCTTCAGGCAGATTCGATTAGATCTATAATGATTCATTGGGCACCCTCTGTGGAAAATGTAAGTCAAAAGTTAATTAGATTGACAATTTGGCAAGATGACGGGAATGGTAAACCAGGGACAATAGTATATCAAACACCGGCCCTGAATGGAGAAAGCCCGCAATATTCTAATGATAAAAATGGATTCACGGAGTATTTTTTGAAAGATGCCGGAGGAAACGAAGGTTTAAGAGTTGAGGTGAGTGGTAGGTATTACATTGGTTGGACTCAAAGTGATCCTGACGTATTGAACATTGGTTTCGATAGAAACAGAGATAACTCAGATAGAATTTTCTACAATACAGGGTCTTTCTGGACCAATACAGGTTTTGATGGCAGTTTGATGATGCGTCCGGTATTTGTATCTGATAAAGATGGTTTCTTGTCCGTTGATGACGCAAATTTTACTGAAATTGATTTCACTGTGTATCCCAATCCAACGGACGGTCAGTTGCGCGTAAATGTTGAGTCTCCATGGGATTATACTTACTTGATTCACGATCTGAATGGAAGAATGCTTCAAACAGGCAATGCCACTGACGTGATCAATACTGACCATCTGGTGACTGGTATGTATTTGATTACTCTGAAGAAATATGATGGCAGTACAACATCCCGCAAATTCTTAAAAAGGTAAGTTGTGAGTGAAGTAGAGGACATTTCTGAGGAATCGGATCAATCGGAAGAACTATTTGAACATCATAACTTCAAAGTAGATCCGGGACAGGAATTATTGAGAATAGATAAATTCTTGATGGACCGCATTGCCAATACATCCAGAAGTAAGATTCAAATCGCAGCTAAAGAAGGGAACATCCGTGTTAACGGACAATCTATCAAGGCCAATTATAAGGTCAAACCTAACGACGAAATTTCAATTGTTTTGCCCTATCCGGTGAGAGAAACAGAACTTTTACCTGAAGACATTCCATTGGATATAGTATATGAAGATGACGTGGTGTTGGTTATCAATAAGCCGGCTGATATGGTCGTGCACCCAGGTCATGGGAACTACACAGGCACACTTGTTAACGGACTGATTCATCATTTTGATAACCTGCCTCAAAGAGACGATTATGCGGGGAGACCTGGTTTGGTGCACAGACTGGATAAAGGAACTACAGGATTAATGGTAGTTGCCAAGACCGAACAAGCTCTGGCCCATTTGTCCAAGCAATTTTTCGATAGAACCAGCGAACGTACCTATCATGCCATTGTGTGGGGTGATTTTGAGGAAAGTGAAGGTACGGTGGAAGGAAATTTGGCTCGTTCTCTTAAAAATCGGAAGATCATGCAGGTATTTGATGAACCTGATGTTGGAAAGCATGCAGTGACACATTATCGGGTGTTGAGAAGCTTGGGCTACGTGAGTTTGGTTGAGTGCAAGTTAGAAACAGGCAGAACTCATCAGATTCGTGTTCATATGAAGCATATCAACCATACGCTTTTTGGAGATCCCGAGTATGGTGGAGATAAAATTTTGAAGGGGACTACGTTCACTAAGTACAAGCAGTTTGTCAACAATTGCTTAACCCTGTGTCCAAGACAAGCTTTACATGCCAAAACATTGGGCTTTACCCATCCTGAAACCGGAGAGTTTATGCAATTCGATTCGGAATTACCGGATGATATGCAGCAGGTTCTTGAAAAATGGGAAGTCTACGCCAACAACAGCGCTCAGTTTCAATAATTAGTGCCCTCCGCTACTGTATTTCATCTCACCTTTGGCTTTTTTGTCTTCAATGTAGGCGCGGTAATCGTCAATGGCAACAAAGTAATCAGGGTCTTCCAATACATTCACTTCACAGATTTTTTCAGCCTTTTTAATGAGTCGTACGCAATCTTTGCTCAAATGCCTCAAATGAATGTGCTTGCCTTCCTTTAGATATTTTTCTGAGATTTTGTTGATGGCTTCTATGGCAGATTGATCCATAATTCGGGATTCTTTGAAGTCAATGATCACTTCATTTGGATCGTTTTTAACATCAAACTTACTCATGAATAGGGTAGTGGATCCAAAAAAGAGAGGTCCGTAGATGTCGTAATGTTTCACACCTCTTTCGTCAATTCTCTTTCGGGCTCGAATGCGAACGGCATTGTTCCATGCAAACATCAAAGCAGAAATAATTACGCCAATGAATACGGCTACTGCAAGGTCTTCAAGAACAGTTACAACCGTTACCACAGTGATTACAATGGCATCAGTCAATGGAATTTTATTCATGATCTTGAAGGTGTTCCAGGCGAAAGTACCAATAACCACCATGAACATCACACCGACTAAAGCAGCAATTGGAATCATTTCAATGTACTCTGCCGCGAACAGAATAAACATCAAAAGTGCTATGGCAGCAACAATGCCTGAAAGTCGGCCTCTACCACCAGATTTAATGTTAATGATGCTTTGTCCAATCATGGCACAACCTCCCATGCCTCCGAAGAAGCCATTTAGGATGTTGCCCGCCCCCTGGGCAATACATTCTCTGTTTCCATTTCCTCTGGTATCGGTCAATTCATCAATCAAATTAAGTGTCATTAAAGATTCAATTAAGCCTATGGCTGCCAGAATTCCTGCGTATGGCAAGATCATTTGAATGACATCTATATTGATGTCTACGGCAGGCACATTAAACTCCGGCAAACCCGCAGACAAGCCTGATCCCCCGCCTGATTGGATGAAGCTTAAGACTGTCTCTGTTTGAATATCTCCAAAAATCACAATCATAGATACCACAACAATGCCTACCAATGCTGCAGGAATGGCCTTGCTGATCTTAGGCAGTAATAACATCAATCCCATCGTAAGTGCAGTTAAGCCGACCATGACCCACAAAGGTTCTCCGGTAAGGAAATCATCACCAGATTTGAACATGCCTAACTGAGATTTGAAAATAACGATGGCCAATCCATTTACAAAGCCCATCATCACTGGGGTTGGGACCATTCTAATTAGTTTTCCTAATTTGAGAAAACCTGCAGCTACCTGAATCAATCCGGCGGCAATTAATGTGAGGAAAAGATATTGCAATCCGGCACCGTCTCCTCCCATTTCATTTCCCTTGATTACTAGATGTACCATTACAACGGCCATCGCTCCTGTTGCTCCGGAAATCATACCCGGTCGACCGCCAAAAACAGCCGTGACCAATCCCATCATGAAAGCACCATAGAGTCCAACGATCGGAGAAACGCCTGCTACAAAGGCGAACGCGACAGCTTCAGGAACCAATGCCAATGCTACTGTAAGACCCGATAAAATGTCGTCTTTGACACTGCCATCCTTCTTGTCGATGAATTTAAAATCGCCTATAATCTTCTTAACCATTCTATGAAATTAGCCGGCAAAGGTAGTTGATCTCCTTTAGTCGACAAGCCCGAATTCTGTGAATTAGATAAAGTGCTAGAAATGAAGGTTTAAATCAAGTTAGCTTACTTTGAGTGCTCCGATCGTTTCAACTTTCCATTAGGCGTTCTGTTGAAGGTTTGCGCGAAAACGATTTTTTTTGGAACTTCATATTTATTGAGTTCTTCGGCCAATTCAGATTTTAGGAGGGTGAGACTATAGGCATCTAATTCATCTCCTTCAATCAAGAGAATCAATTTTTCACCAAGCAGCTCATCTGGTTCAGAACTGATATAGAATGCTCTGTCAAAAAGAGGCGCAATTTTGGATTCAATTTCTTCTGGATTGAGCTTGATACCGCCTGAATTTATAACGTTGTCATACCTGCCCAGCCATTTAAAATGTGTGAAATCTTCCAGTTCAATCACATCATTGGTAATCAATTCATCAATATTCAAATGAGGTGCTTTCACAATAAGGCAATCGCGATCATCCTGCCAGAAGGTAACACCAGGTAGCGCTTTGAAATAAACACCTTCTTTCACGTTTCTAAGCGCTACGTGAGTGATTGTTTCCGTCATACCATAACTCGCATAAACTGAATTTGGTGCTTTTTTTAGTCTGTTTTCGAGGGATGGAGACATTGGAGCACCGCCAATAATCAAGTTCTGAATTTTTGAGAGTGCATGAAGACTATTTTCTACCTGAAGTGGAATCATGGCAGCAAAATCTATTTTAGAATCAAGTTGTTCGCAAGGTACAGAGCTTGGTTCAACAAGTATTAAATTGAGTTTTCCCAAAATGGCTCTGACCAGCATCATCTTGCCGGCAATATATTTGACAGGGAGACAAAGAAGTGCTGTCTGTCCCTCACTTAGCTTGAAAAAATTTAAGGTAGCTTTTGCACTGGCCAGCATGAGGTTTTTCTGAATGGAAATGACTTTGGCTTGCCCTGTGGAACCAGATGTTTGAACCTCTATGGTGTCAGATTCGTCCAACCAATTTTCAATAAAATTGATGATGTCTTTTTGCCAGACAATCTCTTTATTCAAAGTTTGCGCCCAATCTTTTAGATGGCGTTTTTTTGAATCGACTGTAATATGTTGATAGGCTTTAGAGTCCATCCAATTGCCACGATTTTTGAAGTTGATAGCTCAAAGTGCCATTTTCAACTGTGAGGGGGCTTTCGAAATTATTGGTGTAAAGAGAACCAGTGCCCAAACCTTGAGGTAATGGATTGTTGAAGTCTGCGGTGAATTGAGCAATGGCATTTAATCCAATATTGCTCTCAAGAGCAGAGGTAATCCACCAATCTACCCCCAATATGTTGGCCAAATTAATCCATTCCAGGGTGCCCTTAAATCCACCAACCAGACTTGGTTTTAAAATGATATAGGGCGGTTGAATAGTTTCTAGCAATTGTCGCTTTTCTTGAATGTTTGTTAAACCTATCAGTTCTTCATCAAGTGCAATTGGCAGGTCATTTTTCTGACACAGTTGATGCATGCTTTCATGTTGGCCTGCTTTGATGGGTTGTTCAATGGAGTGGATATTAAGTTCCGACAAGATTTTGAGTTTCTCTGAAGCTTCAGCCGGTGAAAAAGCACCATTGGCATCCACCCGCAATTCTATGGTGTCTTGATCAAATTCTTGTCTCAATGTTTTTAAAAGAGACAATTCTTCCTCGAAATCGATGGCCCCAATTTTCATTTTAATACAAGAAAAACCGGCTTCAATTTTTTCTTTTATTTGACTTTTCATGAAATCCCGTTCTCCCATCCAAACCAATCCATTGATAGGAATAGGGGAGAGTCCAGCAGAAAACTTATTCTGAAATAGAATTTTATTGCCACCCACTTCAAGGTCTCGGAGTCCCATTTCCAGTCCAAAATGAATAGAAGGCCATTCTCTCAATCCGGAAATTAAATAATCTTCATGCGCATGGATGTTTTGGCACACCTCCGATAATTTGGATTCATAATCAGGTCTGTCATCATAACTAAGCCCTCTGAGAATACCACATTCACCGATACCTGTAATACCTTTCTTCTGAGAATCTGTGATAAAAATAAAGTAGGATGTCTTATCGAACATCACGCCTCTGCTCGTCCCACTAGGTCGCTTGAAATTAAGGACATATTTTTTCCATTCGGCTTTAAGCATGATCAATGATAAGTCCTAACCCAAAGGTAATGGAGAAAACCAGTGTGGTTAAGGCTATTTTTTTAAGTTCGGGATCGAGCGTCTGAGGATTGAAATGTTGCCAAACCGTTTTCAGATTCAACATGATTGGGAACAAACTCACCATAAAAATGAATTGAAACGGAGAGTTATAGTTAATAATGGTGAAGACCATTGCGGAAACAATAGCAAGAACTAGTATAGTCGTATGGTAGATTTTCGCTTTTTCAATTCCGAGCTTCACCACGAGTGTGTTTTTTCCAGAGGCCTTATCATTTTCACGGTCCCTCATGTTGTTCAGATTAAGAACAGCGGCACTTAAAAAACCAACACTGGATGCCGGCAATATAATTTCCCAATCCACATGGTGGGTATGAAGAAAATAGGTGCCCACAACGCCAACCAGACCGAAGAAGATGAATACAAAAATATCTCCCAATCCCATATATCCGTAGGGTTTTTTACCGACGGTGTATTTGACAGCTGCTGCAATTGCAATGAGCCCAAGTATTAAGAAACCGATGAGGTAGTTTGTACTGAGATCCTTTAATCCCAAATATATGAGGGTTAGACCAGACACCAACGCCAACGCACCGCAGATAATCATAGCGCGCAACATGGCCGATTTGGTAATTTCTCCTCCCTGAATACTTCTTGTAGGGCCAACTCGCTGGTCGTTATCAACTCCTGAAACAGAATCGCCGTAGTCGTTTGCTAAATTGGAGAGTACCTGCAGAAAAATGGTGGTTGTAATGGCTAGAAGGGTGATTTCCCAACTATGTGAATTGACGGCATAAGCTACCATTGAACCAAGGATGATACTGGAGAGTGCCAATGGAAGTGTGCGGAGCCGAAAAGCCTTCAACCATTTTTTCATAATTCAAAGATCGGTTTATTTTTGTATTTGATGGCCAAAATTGGATTTAAGAAACGAGTGGGGGCGTTAACTATTGAGTTAATTGCCGATAAAATACTCCACATTAAACTCGATAGTGATGCTTTGGTAACATTGGAGGACATGCATGGGTATATGGAATGCATTCGAGAGGAGTTTGGGGGAGAAGCATTTGCCAATCTTGTGGAATTTGGTAGTTTAACCAATGTAACCAAAGAGGCCAGGGAATATGCTGCACAACCTGAGTCTAATGAGCTGACCATTGCGGATGCCTTTATTCTGAAGTCCTTGTCTCAAAGAATTTTGGGGAATTTTTATTTGAAGATGGACAAACCTGTAAAACCTACTAAATTATTTGGTGATATAGAATCTGCAAGAGAGTGGCTGGATCATATTTTGTTGTCTGAGAAGTTCTAAAACTAGCAAAGGGCACCTGTGTAGGGTGCCCTTTGCTAGTTTTAGAAATACTTAATTCTAATTCAACACCATTCTGATTGTTTTCTGAGTGGTTTGAGTTTTAATGGTGATCATATAAATCCCTCTTTCCAGATCAGTCACATCAATATTGTTTTTACCATTGACAACTTGTTGTGTATGTGCTAACTGACCTGTTAGGGTGTGTACGTTCATAGTTACTTGTGCTGATAGCTTAAGTTCAAGGTTCAACACAAACGCACCGTGGTTAGGATTAGGGTACATACTAAATGATATGCCATCCAGGTCTCCAACAGACACCTGCGTGCCCACATCCAAAGTCAAAGTATCTGAGCAACCATTGTCATCGTATACAATCACAGTGTAGCTTCCTGCTGTTAGTCCGGATAAATCTTCAGTGTCATCCATATCACCCGTTCCGTCATTGTCCCAATCAAATACATAGTTTGGTGTACCACCGGACACGGTTAAATCAATCGTTCCA
>JAUILH010000245.1 GCA_030433115.1 Bacteroidia bacterium
TCAACCATGATCTGCATACTTTTCAGGGCACGCTACGTTTTCTGCGTCAGCAGGGAATGGTCATTCCTCACCAGCTACTGACCCTCTCTGGTCTCAAGAAGCCGCACAGCTTGCCCCGTTTTTTGACCGATGAACAGGTGCATTTGGTTCAAAAAGACTTGGTACAACGAATGGAATTAGCTCAAACGCCGACTGCTATTCGCAACGGCCGTCTCGACCTGGCTGTATTCTACTTGCTCTGGCAAGGTGGTTTGCGGGTGTGTGAGGTGGAGGATTTGGAACTGGATGACCTTTTTCTGCCCCAGCAGCGACTCATGATACGAGAGGGCAAGGGTTTGAAAGATCGCACTATTTACCTGACAGAAGCGACCACAAAAGCAATAGAAGCGTACCTGGAAGTACGTGGTCCAGGCAACAGCAATTATCTGTTTCTCTACCGCCATAAGCAGATGTCCAAAGACCTGGTGCGTTGCCGACTTAAAGCAGCAGGCAAACGCACCGGAGTGAAGGTTTCACCCCATATGCTCAGGCATACCTTTGCGACCCAACTGGTGAATGCCGGTTGTGATGTGACCACGATCCAGCAGTTGTTGGGTCACAAGCGGTTAACCACAACAATGGTTTACACCCACATTCACAATGAAACGGTCGCCAACGATTTCTACACAGCTATGGCACTCATTGAGAAGCGGTTGCAGCCACATGGAAAACACCTACAAGGTGAGAACGGCACAAGCCACCCACACTATGCCAACATCGATGCAATGAATTTGGTGACGTTGGTGGCAGAATTAGCGATGGAACCGCTGACTGCCAGCCAGAGAATGGTAGTGACTGAGTTACAACAAAGATTAATGACTTTAACAGTACCACAAACTGCGACCACCTCACCCGCTAACTCGTTTGTTAAAGAACCTTTGAAGCCATTCTAGGAGGAGTGGATATTATCCTAAATTAAATCGATGGGGAGCCTAGCTTTTTCTTTGGTCCTTTCTTTTGGGCAATGCCAAAAGAAAGGACAATATACTAAAGTGACTGATGTGCTGCTTTTGATCGAATCATCGACGCAAGTTGTTTTCATATAGAGTAGCTAGTTTGTGCCTTCAGATTGTTGCTGAAGACAGTCATCAGCTCCATAAGCTGAGCGAGGAGACCACATAATTTGAGCATCTTTAAAAAGTGTGTCATCAAGTAGAATTACATCATTGTTGTCAATCTTTAAAATATAAGGTTGAAGCCATCCCTGAATAGCCAGCATAGAATTGTCTGGAGCCCATGTTGGACGATCGTCGCCCCCATTATTAAAAACTGGAGTCTCCAAGAGCTGTATATTACCAGAATTTATGTTCATAATATATGTTCGCGAAATTGTATTGGAATCTCCATCAAGACTTTTAGCGGCTAAAACTATTGAATCACTATTGGGTGACCAATCAATTCCAAAATCAACTATTGTTTTATCATAAAGTTTGTTGAAGTTATTTGTTTGGAAATCCAATACACCAAGCAATTCAATGTTGTGTAATCCTTGGATATCACGTAGTGGAAGTAAAATTCGAGAACTATTTGGTGCGAGCAGCCATGGGCCTGGGAGCACAGCAAGTTCTGCATCTTGTTTGGAATATCTAAGATCATCTAGAAATTTGAGATCAGTTAAAACTCGAGGTTGCATAGTTTCGATGTTAATAGCCAAAATATTAGAATAACCATTTATTTCTGACCAGATAATCACTTCAGAACCATCTTCGGTCCAACCAAGTAAATAACTCTTTGACTCGTTACCAAATATCTCAGTTTTCTCACTTCCGTCAGGCTTAACAATATTTGTTATCCCACTATCGTCATCATAAGCTATCCAATTACCCGTTGGTGACCAAACTGGATTTTTCCATGATTTATCGTCTATTACTAAGATAGGTTCAAAGTTCCGGATGTTTGTATTATATAATTTCAAGTTACTTCCCTTATAGAGCAGGGAACAACCGTCAAAAGACCAGGCTACTGGTTCTGTTGTTTGATCATCCAATTCATGATAAGAATCATTTCCTAAGTCGTAAATAACAATATTGTCTGAAAACCCAGCAATAAGTAGACCTTTAAAATCTGTTGGTATTGTGGTTGACAAAGGTGTTTTCGCAACAGGAATGGAAACAGACGTAGCTGTCCCATTAGGTTTAGTTGGTTCTTCTTTGGGCTTGGGAGCTGCTTCTGTGGATGTTACGTCTATAGTCGGATCAATCAACGGACTTAACAATGTCGGGGTTAACGAAATCGCATCAATTTCTGAATCGTTAATTTCCGAAGGTGTATCTGCTTGTAAGGTTACATACGATTGTTGCGTAGGCTCTAAGTTTTTAGAGACATCAACTGGTGCACAACTTATACTTAAAACGATAACAAGAAGCAGAATGATCTTTGACTTATTAGGCATGGGTCCTCCATTTCTTTGGTACAATTAGTTAATAGGAATCTTGTTGATATTCCGCAAAAACGAATTCCTGTTTTGTATTCTTACATATGAATAATCTGCCGTTTCAATAACATTGCCATAGGCTTGATTAAACTCAGGCATATATTGGGCAGGTGACACATACAATGCATCAATTGCGCCTTCATCATTTGGCCAGTAGTCGCCTTGAAAACGATCAGTCTGTTCATTAAAGCCGCCTCGTCGTCGGATCTCAAAATGGAGATGCGGGCCTCTTGAACTGCCTGAATTATTACTAAGACCAATTTCAGTACCTGTAAGGACAATATCACCTTCAGCAACATTAATTTGTTGTAAATGTGCATATATTGAATAATTAATCACTTCGTCAATTTCATGCTTGATCACCACATAATTACCAAAACCAGCATCTTGAAACCCCGTGCCTACTACGATACCACCTAGAAAAGAAAAGACCGACGTGCCATTAATTACGGCAATATCTACTCCTGGATGAAGCCCCCTGTCGCGAGTACTTCCAATCACACCAGCTACAAAGGGATCGCCTTCTTCTGGATCTATCGGCAAACTATAGTTATCTGTAGAATTATTGGCTATTATTTGTTGCTGTAATCTTTCCTGCCAGCCATATTCAAAATTACAATTGGGCTCACAACCATATTGTTCATAATGCCCCGATGGATCGGTAAAGTTTATTGGATTGTTATTGACGTAACTATATCTGTTAAAGCTTTGCGGGTTCATGGGGTCTGGTACAATTGTATCCGGAGAAATCATGCGGTATATATAAGGCAAAAAATAGCGTGCTCCCATATAAATCAAACCCAAGTCGTTGTCACCAGAGTTATTACTCTTATGCCCAGTAAATGCATGGT
>JAUILH010000088.1 GCA_030433115.1 Bacteroidia bacterium
ACTGGGGCCTGCATGCTCAGACAAAGACACTCTTCGAGAGATGATTCTTGCGGGTGTAAATGTTTGTCGACTTAACTTTTCTCACGGAGACCATGAGACCAAGGAAACACTCATTCGGACCATTAGGGAATTGAACCAAGAACTTGGTTTGCACACAGCAATTTTAGCGGATTTGCAGGGTCCTAAGCTCCGCGTTGGCATGATGGAGGACAATCAGGTTTTAGAACCAGGAGCCCGTGTGGAGATCGTTACAGGCGACTTTACTGGAACGGCCAAAAAATTTAGTATGACCTATCCGGATTTCGCCAAAGATGTTAAACCTGGTGAAAGCGTTCGTTTAGATGACGGCAAAATTGAGTTAAAAGTGCTCAGTACCAATGGGGTTGATTTAGTTGAAGCTGAAGTGATTCACGGTGGTGTTTTGAGCTCCAGAAAAGGCGTGAATCTGCCAAATACGGACATCTCATTGCCAAGTTTAACTGAAAAAGACCGAGAGGATTTAGTGTTTGCTATGGCGCACGATTTAGATTGGATCGGTTTGTCGTTTGTGCGATCGGCGAGAGACATCATTGAATTAAGGCATTTGATTACCAAAGCGGGAAAATACTGCAAGATCATTGCTAAAATCGAAAAGCCTGAAGCCCTTAATGATATAGACAACATTGTATCAGAGACTGATGCTATGATGGTGGCTCGAGGAGACCTTGGTGTTGAGATTCCCATGCAAAATGTACCGCTCGTTCAAAAAATGTTGGTTCGTAAGTGTTTAAGAAACGCCAAACCCGTAATTATTGCAACCCAAATGATGGAAAGCATGATTAACAACAGCTCCCCTACTAGAGCAGAGGTAAATGATGTCGCGAATGCGGTTCTCGACGGAGCAGATGCCGTGATGTTAAGCGGAGAAACCTCCGTCGGTAAATTCCCGGTGGAAGTCATCAAGAGCATGGCAAGTATTGTGAAACAATGTGAAACTGAAGATGACATTTATTATCGGCAAACAGCCCCGGAAAAAAACCAGAATCGTTTCATCACGGATTCTATTTGCTTTAACGCCACCAGACTCGCCAAAAGAGTGGATGCCAATGCCATTATTACCATGACATTCTCAGGTTATACCGGCTATAAAATATCCAGTCAAAGGCCAAATGCTCAGATTTATATTTTCACCGGAAACCCAAGAATTTTGAGTCAGTTGAGTCTGGTTTGGGGGGTTACGTGTTTCTACTACGACAAAATGGTATCAACGGATCATACGATAGCCGATATTAAGTACCTCCTCAAAAAACAAGGGTACCTGGTAGAAGGCGATCTCATCATCAATATCGCCAGCATGCCTATTGAAGAAAAAGGAAACTCTAATATGTTAAAATTGAGTTACGCTTAAGGGCTAATCTAACACCGTTATCGTATAAGTCGTTACAGACTGCCCTGCAAACCACTCACCTGGCAACAGCAAATTAATGCTAAAATTGAAGCCCTTCATAGTCATCCCAGGATCGTAGATTGGTTCTGGGGCATCCATATTCTCAACCTGCTCATATTGCGTATTTCTAATGCTGTAGCTGGCATTAAAAGAAATACCTATATTCTCATCAGGGTCAAACATAAAGTACAGCGCTGCTTCAGCTGTTAAGGCAGTTCCTTTTATATTCCAGGGGGTAATGCTGCCTCCTCCCTTTCGTGTTCTTCTAATCAACCACTCATAATTGGCACCAAGTTTCAGCAAAGCCCGATTTTCTGGTGCAATCATGAGATGTGCTCCAAAGCCTTTTTGATTACCCCCATTAAAATCATGGTAGAAATACTTTTTCCCTACGCCTGAAGCACTGCTATAATCAGTTACACGTGACCGGTCATACAACAGGCCATCGTTTAGCGTGTTGTCATTAATGATCTCCGTTGGATTCCAGCGATACTGTGCCGAAATCATAAGTCCTATTGGTCCACCACCAAAGTAACCACCAAAACCCAATCGGGTCCAAAAACCTTGTCCATCAGTTCCAGTTAAGCCCGGAGAGTCCTCATGCTCCTTATACCATTTTTTTGGTTTCAGGGAAAACCCCATCTGAAACATGAAGTTTTCTCCATAAGCCTCTATATCAATAGGCACATGTCTGTTCACAATGTTGGCAGATTCAAAATCTCCAAAAACAATGCTTCCGTCTGGTTGATCTGTTGCCGAGAATTTGTAATTATCGAGCTGAGTATTGCCAATTAAATAACCCGCCCTCAAAAAAACGTGCTGAAACTGTGCTTGTCCTGTTATCCCCACAAGACAGAGACCAATAATAGATAGTGCTTTCTTCATGATGACCCAAAAGTAGGTGGTGCATTATCACGAAGACATACGTTAATGTGCGTAATTATGTCTTGGTCTGAAGTTTGTTATATTGTGCGTATGAAGCTTTATTTACTCAGTACAATCATGGTTATGCTATTTACAGGTAGCGCACTCACCCAGGTAAATCGTGTTGAGATTGACGTAAACGGTGATTTTGATGTTGTCGTAAAAGTCAAAAATGGTTCTGTGACGATTAATAGTGTTGGGGAAGTCATCGATATAGACATTGATGGTGACTCCGATTATTATATTAATGGTTCTCTAGCCGGGAAAGTAGAGGAAGTTGGCAGCACCCGTTTTGATTATTACATCAATGGCACAAGGCAAGGCAAGGTAAAACAAATTGGCAACATCCGGTTCGATTATTATATCAATGGTTCCAGAGAGGGGAAGATTGAGCAAATTGGAAGTACCCGTTTCGACTACTATATCAACGGATCCAGAGAGGGTAAAGTGGAACAGGTTGGAAAGACGTCTGTGGACTACTACATCAATGGCTCCAGAAAAGGGAAGATTGAACAAATTGGAAATACCAAATTCGACTATTATATCAATGGCTCCAGAGAAGGTAAATTGCAATCTGGTAACCGGACAGTGATTGACAATGGTATCAGGTTTCGATTGAGGGGCGGGTATTAGACAGCGAACTGGAGCCTAATTTTTACATATTATAATTATCCTGAGGTCCAAAATCGACCTGTTGCCAGTAGCAGATTCAAAGTCTCCAAATACAATACTTCCATCTGGTTGATCGGTGGCAGAGAATTTATAGTTATCGATCTGTGTATTGCGCATCAGATACCCTGCTCGCAAAAAACGTGTTGAAATTGTGCCTGTGTCGTCCTCGCAAGACACAGGCTTAATATGATGAGTCTGTTCTTCATGATGACCCAAAAGTATGGGTGCATCATGGCGGGGACATACGTTAAAGGTGGTAATTATGAGGCCCTGTACTTATATACGGCAATACTGGGCACAGCAATAAAGGTTAAACCAACAATTCCAAGGGTCAGGCCAATATTGGCTCCAGGCCAGTGCATCACTTTAAATAAAGTTGAAACAAGTGTTATACCTGCAAACAAAGCGGTTGAAAAATAAGCTGTTTTTTTCATCATTTCTATTTTAATGGTTTATAGTAGAATGCTGTTTCATGAAAAAGGTACAACACTTGTTTCTTTTTGTGATTTAAAACAAAAATATCATAAAGACAATGATGCCTTCGGCAATACCCGTGATCAAAGACATTCCCAGTAGACCACGCACTCTGCTCTTCACAAACAGCACTCCACTCAAAATTGCAATGACCGCGGCTATCAAAATTTCCAGTGCATCAAGCTGATTCAAAAGATGTGTCACGCCGATAAATACAACAGCTATAATTAACGCCAGCATACTGTATTTCACAATATCTTGTCTGGTGTAAGCCTCCTCCTTAAAACCTTTCTTAAGATCCTTTAGGATGGTAAGTATAAACAACAGAGGCACAACAGATAGAAATGGGGCGAACAACAACTTAATGTGATTCTGGATATTCATTTGGTTGTAGTGAAAAAATGCAATTGACATGAGTCCCAGTAAGGCTGTTACAATCAATGTTTGCATTTTAAACAGGTTTTCACGCGTGCCGGAATTTCCTTGTTCCGAATTTTTATTAGAAAAAATTTGTGTCAACATATCGTATGGTTTTTAGTTTACAAAAAGAAAATATAGCTGGCCAAGCCAATAATTAAGCCACTCAAAATGCCCATGACCTTGAAATTCTTTGAGGTCATTTCATTCACGAAATAGGCATTTACTAAAGACGAATTAATCAGGTGTAAAACGACTGGAAACTCCTCCAGTTTTTCTCCCCTTAATATCTCAATACAGGCTGCGGTCAACATCATTAAGATAGAAGCTGATAGCAGTAACCAAACAGCTCTTCGAATATCAGAACCGTTCATAGACATGGTCCCTTGATGATTTTTACCATTAAGGATCATGCATCTGGCAAACAAACCAATCGGTATCGGAAACAAAATACTCGCAAAGGTTTTAATCACATCTCTGCTACTCTTCAATTGAGCATACTGGTGTGCCACCAAGAACCCGAAAACCATAAAAGACAATACGCCAATTAAAAGGAAAACGATATTGATTTTTTGAAGTTTCATGAATTGGTTTAAGTATTTGTTGATGAATCAAAACTATACAGGTAACTAATTGGTTGGGCCTTGATTTAAAAATTTTATGACACTATTTTTATTCATATATAACTTTAATCATTTGTTTATCATTGTTTTAGTTTATAATTTTATGACACATGAAACTGTTGGAAAACATTTGGATGTCTCTGTCTGAACATGAGAAAAGTGGGTTTGAGCGTTTCATAAGCCACAGACATTCAAAACAAAATCGGGCAGATCTGGACTATCTCAATTCCAGGTTAAATGCTCCTGGAAAAATCCCAAATAAAGATGCTGCCATTCGTAAAAGACTCAATCAAGAGCTCATTAAATACGTAAACCTACTAATGGCTGATGGTTTAAATCTTGCCGCAAAAGCCCAACAAAAACTAAATGTTGCCAGTTACCTTTTAGAGCATAAGCGAACCAAAGAAGGTTGGCGTGTGCTGAGGTCGGTTGAAAATTGGGCGCAGGAGCATTTAGATTATCACTTGTTGAACGACACCTATCTCGTTATGATCCGTTATGCCAGCTCAGCTCATTCAGAACCGCTAAACGAACTTATTAGTAAGAAGAAAAGAGCAGAACATCAAAGAAATGAGGAGGAAGAGTTGGCGCTTAACCTGGCACAAATAAAAGACATACTCACAAGGCAAATTGAAACCGGGGTTGACCAATTTGACTCTATTTCTGAAATCATGACAAAAAGTATCGAGTCAAATCACATTTATGACCACCCGAAACAAACCTTAGATTTAATAGAAATGGTGAGAAGCTACCGGCTTGCCAGAAGAAACCTCAGCGATCTGCCCCAGTTTATAGACCCGATTTACGAGCAAGTCTTTAAGTCTGATCTGCCCGATCTTTTCTTGCCGGAAAAATGCCGCTGTCTATACATTTTGGCCCACGCTCATTACAGAAACCATAACTACGAAACGGCAGACGGTTTGTTGAAAGAACTTACGATAAGCTCTAACCAGCTCAGCAAGCAGTTTACTCAAAGGTACCAGGCAAAAATCATCGCATTGAGAACTGCTATGTTGTTTTTGAGTGGAGATCTTGAGTCGGCAAGTTCAAAGCTAGAGGCTTTTCTCACAGGAAAAAACGCACAGGCTGATGTCAAAGACGGTTTAAACCTGCACCTTACATTGGTTACACTACTGTCTTGCCAGAAAAGACACCAGGAAGCATATCGGTATTTCTCATATTTCAAACATTCAGACGGCTGGTATGCGAAAAAAATGGGGCGAGATTGGGTCATGCGAAAAAACGTCATCAAAGCTATGATCGAATTTGATTTGGGGCGAGATGACCTGGCGCTTCTTGGCATCAAATCTGTTCAGAGAAACTTTGAAGATATGTTTGCGCTCAGATACTACGAACTCGTAGGGCCTTTTTTAGAGGTTTTGGTGTCATTTATTGATCGTCCCGACACGGTTAATCCAGAGCTAATTTTGTCATTAGAAAACCAGATGGAATGGACACAAGGGGACGCAGATGTCAAAAAACTAGCTTATTTCAGTTGGCTCAAAGCCCGAGTGAAAGGAACTGAGTTTTATCAGGAAATGTTGGATCTAATTGATGTATCATTTAGCGGAAAAGCAATATAAAGCCCTTTCAAAACAGCTTTAAAAATCAAGTCCCACTGTGATTTGATGACGAAAAGACTCCTTAAACGGACCTATTTTCAAGTGATTGTACCGAATGAAAGGGTGAAATTTGTCGTGCTTCTCATACCAGTAACCTAAACCAAAATTCCGCACAATATCAGTGTTGTATCTTCCTGAGCCCAAGTCCTTCCAGGTGTCCCAATAATTATGGTTCTCCATTTCATAACCGTTTGGGCTATTGTTTATGATATCATAAGCATTTATTACGGCGTTAAAATGGTAGATGTGGTACGCGTTCATGCCTAACTCCAAAGAAATCACATGATCTTTCTTAAAAGTTTGTCTGAAGCCAACATAAACACGAGCGCCTGTCATAAACACCTCATTGCTATAACTTTCTCGAATATGATAAGTCATTGTATCAATGGTGTAATATGAATTACTCACAGTAGCATTTCTATTGTGGGCGGCAGATATGCTGGCTCCAAAACGCCACTTTTTACCAACCAAACGTGCATAGCCAAGTTCAGGTCCTACCGCCGGATAAGACCGTCTCCTAAAATGCTCATTAAACTGGGGGCCATATGGGGTGTTGCCATGGTTAATACGGTACGGATCGTTTAAATTCAGGAGATGGGTTATTCCTATACTCAGCCTATTAGGGTTTTTAGGTGCGATTGGTCGAGCAGTTTCCTCTTGTGCTGTGACGTTGAAAACCGAACCGCAAAAAGCAAGGCATAGCAAAGTATAAAGTAGATTTTTCATGGCTTCTAAATTCGTTTAATAAGTAGAATTTAGTGCTTTTTCCGAGTGGATCGGAACAAATTGAGTTTGGTGCACAGATGGTTGATTGTGTGGTGTTTTTCTTCAAATTTCAATATTAACGAATCAAACTCAAGCACTTAATGCCTCCGGTTTGTCTGTTTGAACTATCATTTTTTCGGTATCTTGCCGAACCAAAAATTGACATCATGCCAATCAACGTAGACTTACTTGCCAAGATTTGTAAGGCACCTGGCGCTCCGGGATTTGAAAAGGAGATTAGAGAGCTTGTTTTGAAAGAAATTGAAGAGCTCTGCGATTCTGTGGATATCGACAATATGGGCAACGTCACAGCCATTAAAAAAGGGAAAGAAGATAAGCGTGTGATGATCGGTGCACACATGGATGAAATCGGCTTTATCGTGACACACATTGATAAAAACGGTTTTTTGAGGTTTCATACCCTTGGTGGTTTTGACCCCAAGACACTCACTGCCCAAAGAGTCATTGTACACGGCAAAAAAGACTTGGTGGGAGTAATGAGTTCCAAACCAATCCATGTCATGACTTCAGAAGAACGTCAGAAACTGCCAAAAACAACAGACTACTTCATTGATTTAGGCATGCCATATGAGGAGGTCATTAAACACGTTGAAGTGGGCTCCCCTATCACTCGTGAACGTGAACTCATTGAAATGGGTGATTGCGTCAATTCAAAATCCCTGGATAACAGGTTGGCAGTGTTTATTCTCATCGAATTATTGCGGGAATTGAAGGACAAAGAAGTGCCCTACGACATTTATGGTGTTTTCACGGTTCAGGAAGAAATTGGCATCAGAGGGGCCAGTGTCAGTGCTCAAAAGATTCAACCAGATTTCGGTTTTGGTCTGGATACCACAATTGCATTTGACTTACCAGGAGCGAGCGATCACGAAAAAGTAACCTCTCTTGGAGACGGCGCCGCTATCAAGGTAATGGACAGCAGAACGGTTTGTGATTATAGGATGGTAAGGTACATGAAAGCCACAGCCGATAAGCACAATATCAAGTGGCAGCCGGAGATCTTAACTGCAGGCGGAACAGACACTGCCGGAATTCAGCAAATGACAGCGGGAGGGTCAATTGCCGGAGCGGTGTCTATCCCAACAAGACATTTACATCAGGTTGTGGAAATGGCACACAAACAAGACATCAGAGATTGTATTGACCTGCTTAAAGCCTGTGTCTCTGAATTGGATCAGGGTGATTGGGCATTTTAGACTTGCATGAAAAAAATAAAAGCCTGGCTCGCTCAAGAGCACAATACATACCGCCTCTCGATTTTGGTTCTGGTTATTACCTGCATCTTTTCAGTGGGCTATCACCATTTCGACGAACATTTTCAACTCCTGGAGTTTGCCAGTATTAAATTAGGGCTTAACACACCTGAAGAATTGCCATGGGAGTACCACGAGCAAATGAGACCAGCTTTTCAGCCTTTCATTGTATACTGCCTGGCTAAAACCCTCAGTGTCCTTAGCCTTGATGACCCGTTTACCATCACTTTGGTTTTAAGGCTGCTTTCTGCCACACTTAGCTTCATAGCTTTGCTACTACTTTACAGAACCTTCAAGCCGAAAATAAAAGATGAACAACTCAACAGGTGGTTTTTATTCATGTCTTTTTTCTTTTGGCTGGGGATGTACAATGCTGTGAGATTTTCTTCAGAGGGCTGGGCAGCCTCATTGTTTACCATTGGTCTGTGCCTATACATCAACTTGAGGGAACCCAGGTTCAAATTCCTTCCCAAAAAACCATTATCGGCTTACCTACTGATAGGCTTAATTCTGGGTGGGGCCTTTTTAAGCAGATATCAGGCTGGATTTTTGATTGTGGGGCTGGGGGCCTGGATGCTATTTTTGGGTAGAGAAAAGTTTAAACATCTATTCATAATCCTGTTTGGAATTTTGGTGATGTTTGGAGTAGGTGTGTTATTGGACCGTTGGTTGTACGGAGAGTGGACTCTATCAACCTGGAACTATTTGGACGTTAATATCCTCCAGGACAAGGCAGCCAAGTTCGGAGAATCACCATGGTATCATTATTTTGTGGAGTTCATTCTTCATGGTATTCCACCTTTTAGCCTTGCTTTACTGCTTGGGCTTTTGTATTTCATTGTACGCTATAGAAAAAGCCCCTTGACCTGGTCAATTGTTCCTTTTCTGCTGATTCATTTCATGATCGGACATAAAGAGCTCCGTTTCCTGTTTCCGGTTGTGATCTTTCTACCTTTGCTCTTCATTCTATCCGTTCAGGATTTAAAAAGCTCATGGCAACAGAAACCAGTACTTAGTAAAAGTCTTGGCGTATTTGTCTCTATTTTCTTTGTTGTGAATGGCTTGTTACTCGGCATAGTGATGTTCAAACCGGCAGACACGCATATTTCTGTCTACAGAAGCATTTATACCAACTACGATGAACCCATTACCTTGTATTATGTGGACATTAATCCTTTTGACAGGATCAAAAACATCCATTTTTACAGACGACCCAACCTTGAGCTGAAGCACGTCACTTCATTGGATTCTCTGCAACAAATCAAAGGCGAACGTTTTCTCGTTGTACTGACACCTCAAAGCAAAGAGGATTGGTTTACCAAGGATAAAAAAATGGTGTTTCAAACCTACCCGGATTGGGTGCATCAAATCAACTATGGCGGTTGGATTGAGAGATCGAAAGCGTGGTATTTGTATGAAGTGTCAAATTGACCCTTAAATTTTCAACTATTGGGTTTAAATGAATTCCACAGTTGAGCTCATTGTCTTTTTCCAAAGTGATCACTACATTTAACCGTGATCAAAGCAATTTTTTTTCTCATCGCCATTTGGCCAATAACAATTTGTGCACAATCAAATCATGCTGATAGTCTTTTAAATCTTATTGAAAGTTTAGATGATACTGAGTTAAGAAAAAAAGGTGTTGCACACTATAAGTTATCCAGGCACTATTTGGATTTAAATGAAGATGACCAGAGCCTGTTTCACATTAATCAATGTCTCATTTGTTTCAAACAACTTGAAGACCATAAATTAGTGGCTGCCGCTTATAATCAAAAAGGCAATGTAGTTTCCAAGTCCAGCGAGTACGAGACATCCATCAATTATTATGATTCTGCCCTGTGGAGCGCAAGACGTGCAAAAAACGACACCATCATCGCCATGTTTCTTAACAATCTGTCCTTGGAATATCACGCCATTGGTGAATATGAAAAATCCGTAGACCTGCAATTTGAAGCACTCAGACTTAAAGAGAAAATTGGTGCAAGCGACCAATCTATCTCTTCCACACTCCTAAATATCGGTCAGAGCTATCAAACCCTGGAAAAATACACTGATGCTATGAATTATTACCGTCGGTGTTTAGACTTGAAGTTAACTCTTCAGGATAGTATGGGAGTCGCAAGAGTATGCAACAACATAGCTGCCTTGCACAAGAACATGGAAGCCTACGATTCCTCATTTTATTATTTGAACCTGTCGCAGTCATACATGACCCATGAGGACATCAATCTTGTTGGGAATAACCATACCCTGCTCAGCCATTTGAGTAAAGAGTTTGGCGACACCGTTAAAGCCATTGATCATATGCAAAAAGCACTAAAACTGGCTATTGAAGAAGGTAGTTTAAGTCGGCAAGCAGATGCGTATCAAAATTTAGGGTATTTGTATTATTCTCAAAAAAACTATGAAAAAAGTATTTCACACTATAGAGATGGTCTTAAGCTTGCCGATCAGACAAAGTCATGGTCGGAATGGTATGAACTTCACAGTCATATTTCTGCGGCGTATGAACAATTGGATAGTTTTGAGCTGGCTTTTCATCACCTAACGCTTGGAAGGGCTTACCAAGACAGTTTATTCAGTTTGGAATCAACTAAGGCCATTGAAACTATCAAGGAACAGTATGAGGGAGAGAAAAAGGAAAGGACAATCGCCGAGCAACGCGTTGTGCTTGCCAGAAATGAAATAAAAATTGAACAGAAACAACGTTTTATAGCCTATTTAATTGGCGGTATTTTAGTAATTATATGCCTGTCTATACTAATTGTGGTTATGGTAAGAAATAGACAAAAAAGGCGACAAATCATATTGTCTGTTCAACTAAAGGAGTACGCCAGTGAAATGGAGCTACTTAGGTCTCAGGTTAACCAAAGTCTTGAACAAAGTTTGACAAAGGTGCCTATTCATATCTCAAATGACGACATTAACCGATACCTTGTTGACCCGCTTTCAGAAAGAGAGTTGGAGGTTCTACAACATGTGGCGGCCGGAAAATCGAATAAGGCTATTGCAGAGGCTATTTTCATCTCCACAAACACGGTAAAATTTCATCTTAAAAATATTTATGTAAAGCTTGATGCTCAAAACCGAACGGAGGCGCTTAGTAAAGCAAGTGCCATGAAAATCCTGAAATAATTTGTCCGGAATCAAAAAACTACCCAAATGGGTAGGGCATTAAACATTTGATTGTTAGAGATTTGTTCCACAAACCTTAAAACAATATCATGTTCAACACAAATGCTTTTTTAACCACTTTATGTATCCTTTTGTCAATATGTTCATATGCTCAGGACCTCCAAAATTTTGCAGTAAATGGAACACAGTATAATGAAGATGCTTTCTGGGGCTTTACACTTACCAATGGTCTAATTTCAAATAAAGAAGCTCCTTCTCCGGAAAAACACAAACTTTCTGCAATTGTCATTGGCTTTGACTGCAAAGTAATGGATTTTGACAAATCCGGGTGGTCATTTCACTGGCACAATAAAGTGTTCGGAGACCTGCTAAGCGAGTTGATAAAACCTAAAAGAGAATCTAACTCCGAAGAATCGACCACCTTTACAACTGGCTTTTTGGGATGTTTTGATTTAACCAGGAATGTGACTGCCGGAAAAATGGCCTCAATAGCTGTAGGCTTAAATGCAAACGACCATATTATCGCTAGCAGATATTTTCTAGATACGGTCAGCGGTAAACCATCAAGAACCTATTATTTAGACCCAAATGGATATCATTTTAGTCTGGGCCCAACCATTTCATATACTTTCAACATAAAAGACTTGGTTTTGCTGCAAGCTCGCTATGCTTACTCTTTTTCACTTTGGAGTCCGGTATCAAATCGAGATTTCTATATCCACACTCCAGATTATCCAGCATCACACTTTGATCGCTGGCATGTAGAACTTCAAAGCAAGTGGGGTGCCTACCTTCATGTGGATAGGTCCAGACTTATAAATAGAGGAGAGATTCCTAACAAGGCCCGTCGTCTGGATATAGGTCTTGGTTTTCGTTTCAAAATATAACTGTTTCAATGAGTTCGCTGACCCAAAAAGAACGAGAGGTTATTGAACTTCTGTCCAAAGGATTGAGCAATTCGGATATAGCAAATAGGCTGAACATCTCGATCAACACTGTGAAATATCACCTTCAGAATATTTACACAAAGCTCAACGTAAAAAACCGATTGCAAGCGACTATAGAGTATCACAGTCAGAAACATTAAGGTTTTTGAAAGCCAAGTATTCCTAGGCTTTCCACATTAACCAATTAAATAGTTGCGATATTCCGTAATAAAACTCGTGAGATATGTCGTTTGTTTGTGAAAAACAAGCATCATGTTCAAACGATATATCAAGTTGTTGAGGTTAGCTTTTCTTATCGGTGGTTTGCTTAACACGCTGCAGTCTTCCGGACAGAGTTCAACTTCAAAAATTGACAAACCATGGTCGTTTAGACTCTCTCCAAACTTCTTGTCAAGCCTTGAATTCTAGAGAAATGTAGGAGATGGTAAGCATTGGGCGGGCCCATATATTGGTGCGGACATGGATAATATGAACCATATTTTCTAAAAGCTCATCTCTCCATCTTTGGCTTTTTTCTTTTTCGGCTTTTTGCTGCCCTTTTTCTGGCGTTTCTTTTTACCCAAATCTGTAAAAGGATTCTCTCCTGGTCTTACTTTTCGGGGATATAATGCCAGATTGGGAGATTCGGTCCGCTTCCTATTGGCTTTGTCGAGCTTTCTTTGATTGGTCCTAAACTGAGGGTTGTTGTTTTTAACCTTCTCCTTTTTTACCCGTTTATCACCCTTCTTTCTTTTGTGTTTTTTGCGATCGTCGTGTTTATCTCTTCTCGACCTCTTTGGTTTTTTCTCTTTGAATTTGTAGCGTCCTTTGCCCTTGTTTTTGCCCGTTTTGCTCTTGTATTTCCCTCTAAACGGGTCCTTCCTTTTTCCTGAAGCCTTTTTGCCTTTTGCGGTAGAAAATGGATCTTTTTTGTTGTATTTGGGCTTTTTTCCTGGTTTGTAACTGAATAAGTCAGACTTTGTTTTTGACTTTTTTCTTCGGGTTTTGTCACGGTAGGTAAAACTGTCTGCCTGCTTCTTATGTCTTTTCGTTTTTTGTTTTTGTGTAAAGACATCTCCCTGTCTGGTTCGTTTATTTCGTTTAGACTTACTTTTAAAGCTGTCTCCGGTTTTGCTTGTTTTCTTTTTGGCTGGTTTGTAGCTAAATGAGCCTGATAGAGATTTGTTGTTCGTCTTTTTCGCCTTGGAGTTAAACGTTTTTTTACCATCTTTTACTGTACCTCCTCTTTGTGCGTGTCCAGACACGGCAAAAAGCGAAATGAGCAATATGGTGAAAACGAACCTCATGTAAACTGTAAAGATACGGCAAAACAGAAAATTGGATTCATTCAAACATCTGAGGCAAAAAAATAGGCGCCTCAAGTCAGGCGCCTATTCAGTCAATTTCAAAACATTTATGCTTGTTGTCCTGCAGGACTATCAACCGTAATATTGGTTTGTTCCAAATCTCTATCGAACAAATACAAACCACCTTTATCATTTCCGATCATGTTGACCTTGTCCATAATGGTTCTTGCCAGCGCTTCCTCCTCAATTTGTTCAGAGACGTACCACTGCATAAAGTTGTGAGTGGTGTAATCTTTTTCTGTCAAACAAATGTGAACCACTTCATTGATCGATTCTGTCACCTTTTCTTCATGATCCAGAAGATTTTGGAAGACATGTTTCAAAGACTTAAAGGTCATTGGTGGTTTAGATAATGCCGGAATGATGGCTTTGCCCCCTCTTTCATTCACAAACTTGACCAGTTTTAACATGTGCATGCGTTCTTCATCGGAATGATCGTATAAGAACTGTGCGGTACCGTTTAACCCTTCAGATTCTGCCCATGAAGCCATGGCCAAATAAAACTGTGAAGATTCCGCCTCCATCTTTATTTGATCGTTAAGTGCTTTCTCTATTTTCTTTTTTAGCATAGTTCTTTGGTTTTACTCAAAATTACACAGTTAATACCGAACAACGAAATGCAGAGCTCAATTCTTATTGAATCTAAATAAAAGCCGGAACATTTGAGTTGAAACGTGTATTTGCGTTGGGAAAAAACACACACGCGTTGGGAAAAAAGCACACGTATCAGGAACGTATTTATCCCGTTTCAAAAGGCTTTAAGGTAGTTTTGTTAAATGCTTAATCATGCTCTAATAGTATGTCTTTTTGTTTTTGGTTTCAGTCTGCCAGGTATTGCACAGGTAAATTGCGAGCAAACATCAACCTTGCTTAAAATATTGAAAGAGCAACATTATGCGCCACTGGATTATACAGATTCCATTTCTTCGGACATTTTTGAGCTTACCATTTCATCAGTTGACCCCCGTGGTTTTTATTTCCTCAAGTCTGATCTCGACAAATTTGAAACGTACAGGTATGTGCTTGAGGACAATGATTTTGAAAATGCCTGTGATTTCACTGAGTTTATTGTTAAGGTTTTTCACGAGCGGACAACCACAATTAGTCAAGAAGTTTCAGAATTCCTAAAAACCCCAGTCAACCTATTTTCCGGAAAGAAAGTTGACGACATTGACCCAGATGATTCATTTCGAAATGACATGAATGAACTTCTGGAAAAGTGGCGATTGCGGCTTGAATTGATGGTAGTAGAAGATGTGTCTGTCAAAATCGATCCTTCCGAGATAAAAGACGAAACTGTTCTGCAAAACGTAGAAAAACGTGCCCGTGAGTCGTTAAACCTCAGGTATCAAACAAAATTTGCTCTAATTTCTGAAACAGAAGCCGTTCAGCGCATTGTGGTATCTTCATTTTTTAATGCCATTTGTTCCAGGCACGATCCACACAGCATGTATTTTCCTCCGGAAGACATGAAGCGGTTTATGGAAGGGGTTTCCACAACACGATTGGCATATGGTTTCTCCATTGCCGAAAATGACAAACGAGAGGTCTTCATTGATCAAATTGTTCCGGGTTCTCCTGCCTGGGTTTCAAATAAGGTCAACGTGGATGATATTTTGATTGAGGCAAGCTACCCGGGAAAAGAGCCTGTGCTTTTAAATGATTTGGGCATTGAAGAATTCAATCTGATTCTATCGGGTAACAAAACAGACACCTTAAACCTGACCCTGAAAAAGAAGTCTGGCAAGCTCACAGAAGTGCAACTGGTTAAAGCCGAAATTGAACAAGAAGCGAATCAAATAGAGGGCCTTATCCTTGATGGGGAATCTAAAGTGGGCTATATATACATGCCCGCCTTTTTTACGAATTGGGCTGATTTTAATTTAAAGGGTTGTGCCAATGAAGTGGCTAAAGAGCTTGTAAAACTCAAGAGGGACGGAATTGAAGGGCTTATACTGGATTTGAGAGACAATGGCGGCGGCTCACTTAAAGAAGCCATCGAACTTGCCGGAGTCTTCATCAATATTGGCCCTATGGCTATTCAAAAAGACAATGAAGGAAACCTTGTGCTTATGAAAGATTGGAACAGGGGAGCTGCATACAATGGACCAATGGTGGTTTTGATTAATAACGGCAGTGCCTCCGCTTCTGAAGTGTTTACGGCATCTTTACAGGACTATAGCCGGGCTGTGGTAGTTGGAACTCCTTCTTTCGGAAAGTCCTCAGGGCAAGGCATTTTTCCTCTAAAAGACGACTACCTGAATTATTATGACTCCAATATCGAACAAACCAACTCGTTGGGCTATGTGAAAGTGACAAAAAACATGTATTACAGACTCAACAAACAAACAGCTCAGTTTTCGGGTGTCATTCCGGACATTGTTCTGCCAGATTACAATGTTGCTTCAAATGACTACGAGAGACATTATTCCTACGTATTACCCGGTGATTCGGTTGAAAAAGACATTCGGTTTTCTCCTCTGAAAGCCCTTCCGATAGACCATTTGAAGACGTCCAGTAAAAAACGCATAGCCAGCAGTTCTATTTTTTCCGATATAGAATCCATTGAAAATACCTGGTCCAACATAGTCCATTCGAATTATGTCCACCTTGATTCTCTCAATCAGTGGAACACTCAAAAAAACGAATTGATTGAAAAAACCAATCAGGCTTATCTGATCACAAACAACTCATTTAACGCAAAAATTAATTCTTATGATATAGACGTTCTGAAAAGTGACTCATACAGAAAATCGGCTTCCGATTCATTTATTAAGGGCTTAAATTCAGACGCTTTTCTCGAAGAAACGTATCACATAATGAAAGACTTAATCCATTTTAAATCAAAACAATAAACATGAAATTAACAGTTAGTTTTTTAGCATTTATATTCGCGAGTGTGGTCTATTCGGTTGGAACCGAACCTTCGCCAGTTGAATACATTAATCAGCTCAATGAGGACTATCGCGTGCTCAACAAAGAAATGTGGAGTTACACCTCTGCAGTTGCAAATGACAAAAGCGCCAGAAAAATTGAAAAACGAAGGACTCAGCTTCTCAACTCTCTCAAAGCCGCCTCAAAAAAAGTGGCAAAGGCAGATGGGTATAACGGCAATACCACGTACCGAGACACCATGTTGCTTTTCCTGGATTTGAGCTACGACATCATTAACGAAGACTACGCAAAAATAGTTGATATGGAAGCTGTAGCGGAGCAATCCTATGATGCAATGGAGGCATATCTTCTTGCCCAGGACATGGCCAATGCTAAAATGAAAAGAGCCGGTGATATGGTACAAAAACAATTAGAAGTTTTTGCTGAAGAGCATAATATCACCTTAAATGAGGAAGAGACAAAGCTTGGCAAAAAAATGGCAATTGCGAGCAAGGCATTTAAGTATAACAGACAATTGTATTTATTGTTTTTTAAAGGATATGTGCAAGAATTATACATCTCTGACGCAATGAACAGGCAAGATGTAAGTGCCCTTGAACAAAATTCTGAAGCACTAAAAATGTTCTCTGAAGAAAGTCTTGAAAAACTCAAAGACATTGAGGCATATGACAGCGACAACTCCTTAAAAGAGGCTACAAAAAAAGCGTTGGATCTGATGAATACTCAGGCTAGTGAGTACTACCCTACTGTCACTAGCTTTTACCTGGCTCAAGAAAAATTCAACAAAATTAAAACCAGTTTTGATGCTAAGAAGCAAAAAGACCGTACACAAGAAGACGTTGACGAGTTCAATAAAGCCGTAGGAGAAGTAAATGCTGCCAGTGAGGCATACAATGCAGCACTCCAGAAAATAAATGAATCAAATCAAAAGATTACAGAAACGTTCAATAAGGCATCTACCAAGTTTTTGAAGAAGCACGTGCCTAACTAAGAATTTCCTTGTTTTAGCATACGGGTCCGGAGTACTTTCCATCGGAAAGTCCGGACCTTTTTTGATCAGAAGTCACCCTATTTTACTAGAGTTGCAAAGTTAATACTGAACAACAAAATACGGTATTGAATTTAAATTAAGTGCAGGTCCCTCTTTGTGGTGAGGAAATCTAAACGCTATCTTTGAGTCATAATTTTATCCGTATGACGCCTAAATACTTGTTCTTTTGTCTCTTTTTATCTTCTGGTTTGTCCCATTCCTTTGCTCAAGAAAACAGCGTTGTTGGAAAAAAAATACAGTCGGTAAAGGTTGAGATGTATGGTGATCAAGATCGCTTGCCTTATGAAGGACATGTTTTCCGTGTAAACATCATTACCACTCTTGCTGATGGACAAGTCATTGAGTCATTAGACCTTGTTAATCCTCAAAACAAAACTGATTATCTCGTTGAGGCTGAAGGCGCTCGAATATTTGCAAAAAAAATTCAGACGGGCAGTATAAACACACAGTGGACATGCGGTGCTTGTGATGGTGGGTATGATACCAAAGTGGTTATTCGCGTAAAACGTGTAGAAGATGATGATTGGCTTGTAAAACAAGAGTTTAACGTGTTGTGTGCACAAGAAGATGCTGAAATGCAGGCTGCAGCAAAAGCCAAAAAAGAATTAGATGAAGGAAATTTAGAGTCGGCCGAAGAACTATTAATAACGTCGTTGTCACAAAACTT
>JAUILH010000089.1 GCA_030433115.1 Bacteroidia bacterium
CAAGTGCATGCTCATTCGAAAGTTCTGACAATACATCAGGCATTGGTCCAGTGCCTCCGGAACATAGATCAATGATTCTGTCATCCCCAGTTTTTTTAAGTCCTTTGGAGATGACTTGAGCCAGGGCAGGAGCCGTATTCACCAATTTGTGAATGGCAACTATGTAGTGCGTCATGCAGTCTCGAATTCCTTTTGGAAACCATTTGTAATCTTCAAACTCGAATAAATGGAGCCTTTGCATATTAAGCAATTTTGACAATCAAGTCGACCAATCTGTTTGAATAACCGGCCTCATTGTCGTACCACCCAACTACTTTAATCATGTTGCCAATAACAGAAGTTAGTTGCGCATCAAAAATGCATGAATTCGGATTCCCAATCATGTCAACAGAAACCACAGGATCATTGATGTAGCTCAAAATGCCTTTCAATTCTCCATTGGCGGCAGCTTTAAAAGCTTTATTAATTTCAGATACGATTTGGGGATTCTTAACGATACATGTAATGTCTGTGAGAGACCCATCAGGCACAGGTACTCGGATACCACAACCTCCCATTTTTCCATGTAAATGAGGAAATATTTTTGTGATGGCCTTGGCTGCACCAGTGGTTGTTGGCACGATAGATTCTGCAGCTGCCCTCGCACGCCTTAAGTCTCTATGCGGTGCATCATGCAATTTTTGATCTCCGGTATAAGAGTGAACAGTTGTTATATAACCACTTTCTATGCCGCACAACTCATCCAATACTTTGACTAACGGAGCGGCACAGGTGGTTGTACAGCTCGCATTTGAAACCACCACTTCATCTCCGGTCAGAATGTCGTCATTGATGCCAATAACCACGGTTGTGACGTCTTCACTTTTCGGTGGTGCCGAGATGATGACTTTCTTTGCACCGGCTTCAATGTGTCTGGAAGCCATATCCTTAGTTCTAAAGATGCCAGTTGCTTCTATTACAACGTCAATTTCCAAATCTTTCCAGGGCAACTTTTGAGGTTCCCTTTCCGAATAGACATAGACTAGTTGATCATCAATTTCTATGGTACTATCGGTACTTTTAACTTGACCAGGGTAGGTCCTGTGAACAGAGTCGTACTTGAATAAATGAGCCATGGTGTGCGCATCTGCCAGATCATTGACTGCTACCAACTCCATATCATCTCTTTGAAGAATCAACCGACTGGTGACTCTGCCAATTCTTCCAAAACCGTTTATCGCTACTCTAATTTTTCCCATTCCTTCAAGTTTTACTTAAATATACGTACTTGGTGGAATTATAGTATCGAAAGTGGTAAAAAGTATGGTTTATTTTAAGAGTTTATTAGTCCCGGAACATGATTCATGTCTGTATGAATTTGTTCAACGGAATAGGTACTGTCTTGGAATTTGGTTTTTTCTTGATTTATTCGTCATTTCGACCAGCGTGGAGAAATCTGCTATATTGGGGGAAAGAGATTTAGCTCCGCTGATTTTCAATTCTCGGCTATGCTCGAAATGACCTTGTTGAGCAACCAAATTCCAAGACAGTACTTATTATAAATAGTGGCGAACTATTTGTTCACAATCAGTTTAGCAGTTTGTCTGCTGTTTCCAGCTGTCAGGTTAACCAGATAAGTTCCGGAAGCCAAATCATCAGAATTGATATCAATGATGTGGTTACCGCTACCCAGTGATCCTGCTTTGATTTCTTTAACTTTTCTACCAGTCAAAGAGTAAACTTCCACCGTCACTTGAGCTCTGTTATTCAACTCAAATTCGATTTTACCGGTATTGTTCATCGGATTAGGGTAAACGTTGAGGTTGGTAATGAATTCCTTATTATCGGCAATCGGATCAATGTTATCCGGCGTACTCAAATAAGTAGTACTTGCCCAGATTCCACGACCATATGTGCCCAGGTAAATTTCTCCGGGTTTGTAGGCACCTTCATTAAACCCTCTCCACTGTTGTCTTACCTCATAAATAGGCGTGACTCCAATCCCCGCAGGATCATTTCCGGAGACAAAATCCCAGGTAGTTCCACCATTGTCAGTTGCATATGCACCAAATTCGGTTCCGATAACAATTAAACCAGTATTCGCAAAATCCCTGTCTATAATGGCGTCATATACGGGCATGTCAACCAGATTTCCTTGAATGCTGGAGAAACTGTTTGAAGACACAGTGATATCAGCTGAAGTGGATCTGTATATATGTGTCGTATTCAGTCCACTGCAGGTGATTACTACGTTTCCGGCATCATTCGGGTCGATTGCGATTCCTTCTACTGTTGCAGCTTGGGGATGTTGGAAGATTTCGGTTACTGTTACACTTGCAGGGTATTGTTTTGGATCAGATACACTGTAGCCGGGATCGTATTCATTGGCATACATGGTGTTTAAACCTGCCACACGCCAAACTTTACCAGATAAAGTACCAACATACATGATGTTACCATCTGAAGAGAACTCTATTTTATTCGGATTCAAAATCCCGTCAAAGTGCCACCAAAAGGGATCGGTGCTTAATTTGATGGCATCTCTTGTTACCCAAACTCCTGCACATGCACTATTTCCTGTAATTCCAAATCCATACCAACTTTGAACTACGTCTTGAATTTTAATGGTGTCCAGAGGCACGTTTAACATGTATAAATCCGGGCTCACAAGTATGGTATCATTATTATTGGGATTTAAGAATACATTGAAGTTGGAAGAACCAACCATTGTGGTGCCTGATGGAAAGATGGTATCAATAACTTCAATATCTTGAGTTAATACCGTTGAGATAGGTCTGTTCAACGCGGCACTGTTAACCCAGGCTGTTTCACCCATAAACATGCTTGAATCTGCAAGAAAGATTATAGAATCTGTTGAATTCAAGTCATTATCTGTCTCCCATAATCTACCAATGGTTTTGAATCCTCCAATACCTCCGGTTAATGCCCCGGGTGTCCCACAAGAGCCGAGCGTTCCGCTGAAGAAGTTATTCCACGTAAAACCTTTGTCACTTGACCGTTCCAGACCTCCAAAATAAATGGATGAAATCATGAAGTCTGAATCCAAATGAGAAATGTCGCAGGTAAAACCGTCAGCGCCTCTAACTTCTTCAAACTCTAATGCCGTATTTCCATTGAAATCATTGTAGAGTGTTCCGTTATCCTGTGTGCCTCCCATAAGCTCTCCATGTGCTGAAAATCCTATGTAATAGAACTGTGTTACGTTGTAACCTTTGTTGGATGGAAAAAAGACATCTCCAATATTTGAATTAGGTGAACGACCTATACCACCATCGTTCCCTATATACATATCTCCCGCATCATTCCAAACGAACTCATGATTATCAGCATGAACGTAAATTGGTGAGTTTGGAGAGGCTGCCCAAAAAGATTTTTGAGTCCATTGTCCAAAGGCAGGGTTGCTTCCCGGATCAATATTCCATTCATAAATATCAATACCGCCCACATAGACTTTTCCAGGATTACCAGGTTGAACGGTAATACACAGGTTGTATTCTCCTTGAGTACCTGGGGGAGAGAAAATAGGAGAGTGCGTACCGATTTGCGACCAGGATCCAGGAACACCATTGGTTTGTGATGCATGAATCCCTTGCATTTGGCTTTGATTGGCTGCGATGGCATATACATAATAACTGCCGTCTACTTTTTCATGCGAGTATGCAAATTCAACTCTGTTTGCTAAACTGATGTCAGACCCTGTCAAGGCCGACCATGTAACCCCACCATCTGTGGATACCCTTCTACTAGTTCCAAAGGACGCGATAAGATTCATATTATCGTTGGACATGGCTAAGGATCGGCATGATCCGGTTGGTGCTCCGGGAAGGCTGGAGATACTTGTGCCATCGTATTGTCTTAAGCCGGCAGAACATCCCAAATAGAATTTATCCTGTCCGTTTAGTGCTATGATGTCACTGGTGTTGGCAAAACCAGTAGACCCTGAAATAACGGTCCAATTCGACCCGCCATCTGTTGATTCCCATATACCTTGTCCTGTACCAATGGGTTCCCAGAAATTTTTGGTGCCCACCAGTATTCTGAAAGGTGCTACATTGGATTGTGCTATGGAGCCAACCATAACTTCAGGAAATCCTTCAACTTTTGACCAGTTATTTCCTCCATCAAACGATTGGAATAGTCCACCAGATACACTGCCCGCGTAGATATGATTTTGGTCTTCAACATCAATTAAAATGGCTCTGGTTCTTCCGCCAATATTGTCCGGACCTTTTTCTTCCCAGGACATGTTAACGGCTCTGTTACCAACATTGTTTTTGTTAAATCGAACAGCCTCTGTAAAAGCATGCACCCATGTTTGAGGGTTATAGGTGCCCGTGTTGTAGTCTATACGTTTTCTTTCATACAGTTCTTTTTGAGCATCAGCAATTTGGTTGTCAGTTTGTAGGGATGTTGTTTTTGGAGAGTAGCGATGGATCGTTTCTTTGTCACTTTTAATTGAAGAGATAGTTAAGGCTCCTGCAATAGCCATGACGACCGCACCTCCAAGGATAATTTTGCTGTGTCTCATAATTAGTAAGTATTTATTTTTAATTAATTAATACAAGATGTACTCCTGATATTCAATATAACATGCCTCAAGACAGTTTTTTTTCAAATTGACTAAACTGCTTTAGTTATTGATTCTTTGGACGCATGAAGTCATCACAGAGTCTAATTGATTGAAAGTTAGCTAATAGCTCTCGTGATACTAAAAAAAAGCGCTGCAAAATGATTCGAATTTATACCAGTCTAATGGAGGAGGAATACAGTTTTAGTTAAGTCAATTGGCCACAAAAAAAGCGCCCTCCAATTAGGAGGGCGCTTCTTGCAATGTATTTATGAGTGAACTATCTACTATTTGCTCACAATCAATTTAGCAGTTTTTCTACTATTTCCAGCGGTCAGGTTAACCAGGTATGTTCCGGAATCCAAATCATCAGAATTGATATCAATGACGTGGTTACCACTACCTAATGATCCTGCCATGATTTCCTTAACCTTTCTACCAGTCAAAGAATAAACTTCTACAGTCACCTGAGCTCTGCTGTTCAGATCAAATTCGATTTTACCAGCATTATTCATTGGATTAGGATAAACACTCAAACTAGCAATGAATTCTTTATTGTCAGCAAGAAGATCAATGTTATCCGGAGTGCTCAAGTATGTCGTACTTGCCCAGATACCACGACCAAATGTAGACAAGTAAATCTCACCAGGTCTGTAAGCACCTTCATCAAAGCCTCTCCATTGCTGTCTCACTTCATAAACAGGTGTAATGCCTATTCCAGCAGGGTCATTTCCTGAAACAAAATCCCAGGTAGATCCACCGTTATCTGTTGCATATACACCAAACTCAGTTCCGATAACAATCAAACCAGAGCTTGCGAAATCTCTATCAATGATCGCATCATAAACAGGTGTGTTAATTAGGTTACCTTCTATTGATGTGAAGCTACCGGTACTTGTTGCAGTTGGGTCTACATCAGCAGAAGTAGATCTGTATACATTGGTTGTGTTGAATCCGTTCAAGGTAATTACAACATTTCCTGCATCATTAGGATCGATTCCAATTCCTGAAACAGACGCACTACCCTGGAAAATCTTAGTAACCGTTACAGAAGCTGGGTACTGCTTAGGATCACCAGAGCTGAAACCTGGATCGAATTCATTGGCATACATAGTATTCAAACCAGAAACTCTCCATACTTCACCACCATTAGTAGCGACATACATAATGTCTCCATCAGATGAGAACTCCATTTTGCTTGGACTTGAAATCATATCAAAATGCCACCAGAATGGGTCGTTACTTAATTTAATGGCGTCTCTGGATACCCATACACCTGCACAAGTACTACCTCCTGTAATACCGAAAGCATACCAGCTCTGAATTTTATCTTGAATTTTAACTGTGTCTAACGGCACGTTCAACATATATAGATCAGGGCTCACCAAAATGGTGTCACTATTGGTAGGGTTTAAGAAAACATTAAAAGTAGCTGTACCCACAACCTTAGTTCCTGAAGGGTGAATGGTGTCAATTACCGTGATATTTTGATTCAAAATTGTGAAAATTGGAATATTCAGTGCGGCACTATTAACCCATGCAGTATCTCCGGATACCATTGAAGAATCCGCAAGGAAAACGATAGAATCCGTTGAGTTAATGTCGTTATCAGTTTCCCACAATCTGCCGATCGATCCAAATCCACCGATACCATCACCAGCAGTTGAACCTGCGTTACCACAAGAGTTCAAGGTTCCACTGAAGAAGTTACCCCAGGTAAACCCTCTGTCATTAGATCTTTCAATTCCTCCGTAGTACAATGATGCAATCATGAAGTCAGCATCCAGGTGTGAGATGTCACATGTGAATCCGTCACCACCTCTTACTTCTTCAAATTCCAAAGAAGTATTTCCATTAAAGTCGTTGTATTGTGATCCGTTATCCTGCGACCCACCAATTACTTCACCGTGAGCAGAGAAGCCCATGTTGTAGAATTGAGTGACGTTAAATCCTCTGTTCGATGGGAAGAACACATCTCCAATATTTGAATTAGGAGAACGACCGATACCACCATCACTACCAATGTAAAGGTCACCCGCATTGTTCCATAAGAATTCGTGCTGATCCGCATGTACATAGATTGGTGAATTTTCTGAAGCTGCCCAGAAAGACTTTTGCGCCCATTGACCAAATGTTGGGTTCGCAGCAGGATCGATATTCCACTCGTAAACGTCTAAACCAGCAGCAAATACTTTGCCTGGGTTGCCTGGCATAACTGTAATACATAAATCGTAGAGACCTTGAGTTCCAGGAGGATTAAAGATTGGAGAATAAGATCCGATCTCAGCCCAGGTTCCAGGTGCACCATTTTGTTTTGAGGCATTCACGCTTACCAATGAACTGTTAGAGGCAATGGCATATACATAATAACTGCCATTTACTTTTTCATGAGAAAAGGCAAACTCAACTCTGGAAGACGTACTCACGTCACCTCCGGTTAAGGTAGACCACGTAGCACCTCCATCATTAGACACTCTTCTACTTGTACCAAAAGAAGCTATTAGATTCATATTGTCATTAGAAACTGATAAAGTGTTACAGTTTGCCAAGGATGGCGCTCCGGATACTGTAGAGATACTTGATCCGTCGTATTGTCTCAAACCTGCAGAACAAGCTATGTAGAATACATCCTGACCAGTAAGGGCTACCACATCATTGTTAAAAGAGAAGCTAGTTGAACCAGTAATGACAGACCAAGTAGCACCGTCATCAGTAGATTCCCATAGTCCTTGTCCAGAACCTATTGGATCCCATGAATTAGCAGTTCCCACTACAATTCTGTAAGGAGCAACATCAGATTGGTCGATACATCCAACCATTACTTCAGGAAAGCCTTCTACTTTCGACCAATTATTTCCACCATCAAAAGATTCAAAAAGTCCACCAGATACACTTCCAGCGAAAACATGATTTTGATCTTGAACATCAATCAAAATAGATCTGGTTCTTCCACCAACGTTGTCAGGACCTTTTTCATCCCATGACATATTAACGGCTCTTGCCCCAGCGTTTTCTTTTTGAAAACGAACGGCTTCCGCATAGGATTGTGCCCATACCTGAGGGTCATACTCTCCTGTGCTAACGTCAATTCGTTTACTTTCGTAAAGTTCTCGCTGAGCTTCAGCAATTCGATTTTCAGTTTGTAGGAATTCAGTTCTCGGAGAATAGTTGTGACTAGCTGTGCTATCATCGCTCTTCTTGATTGAAGAGATGGTTACGGCTCCTGCTATCGCCATGATTCCAACTCCTCCAAGGATAATCTTGCTGTTTCTCATACTAATATAATTGTTCTTAAAATAAACCTAAAAGCGCGACTAAAATACATAATTTAATTTACCCGCAAGACTGTATTGATTCAAATTTATCTAAATGTATTTATGATTGATTGAATGGGGATGCATTGACCCTCACAAATACAAACACTTACAAGTTAAGATTTGTTTGCAAGCGACCTGATTTTAACAAGGTCAAAATTGTCAGATTTTATACAAGTCCAGAATTAAAAAATATGCTTCTCAGCGTGGTATGACGATCGAACCAGAGGTCCACTTTCTACAAATTTGAAGCCCTTTTCTAAACCGATTTGTTTGTATTCGGCGAATTTTTCTGGCGTGATGAAGTCTTCAACCGGCAAATGTTTTGGGGTGGGTTGAAGGTATTGTCCCAGAGTAAGAATATCCACATTGACACTTCTCAGGTCGTCCATGGTTTCAATAACTTCTTCTTCCGTTTCTCCAAGTCCGAGCATGACACCGGATTTGGTCTTCATGCCTCCTTTTTTGAGGCGTCTCAGTACTTCAAGACTTCTGTTGTACTTAGCCTGAATTCGGACTTCCTTAGTGAGACGTCTCACAGTTTCTAAATTATGACTAACAATCTCAGGAGCTATATCTATAATGCGTTGGAGGTTGTCCCAATTACCTGCAAAATCAGGAATAAGTGTTTCCAAAGTGGTTTCTGGGGATTGGTGACGAATGGCTCTTACAGTTGCCGCCCATATTTCTGAGCCGCCATCAGGTAAATCATCCCGGTCAACAGAGGTGATGACACAGTGCTTAACACCCATTAATTTGACCGATTGTGCCACTCTTCCCGGTTCAAATGGATCGGCTTCAAGCGGTCGGCCGGTTGCAACATTGCAAAAACCACATGACCGCGTACAGATGTTTCCAAGAATCATGAAAGTAGCGGTTCCAGCTCCCCAACATTCTCCCATGTTCGGACAATTGCCACTCTCACAAATTGTGTGGAGTTTGTGCTCGCTAACGAGATCCCGGACTTTTTTGTATTCTTCTCCAGTTGGGAGCTTAACTCTCAGCCATTTGGGTTTTTTTGTACGAACTTTTGGTGTTTCGGCTAATTCCTTTTCCATTAAGAATTAAAATAATTTCTTGCCAAAGATAAAGCTTATATAGAATGACTGGAACCAAAAATTGTTATTATCGCCCGCCATGATTTGAATGTCCTCAGTAAAAATATCGAGGGTAGAACCAATTTCAAGAGCCTTAATACCTTCTTCGAATGGCGAGAACTCAAAGTAGAACCCAAATCTTCCTGATAGCCCTGGTTTAATTTTGATTTCGTTTAAGCCTTTCGATCCAGGAGCTCGTCCATAGATTTCATTTAGAGAATGTTGTTCCGGATCATATTTCTCCTCAGAAGGAATGCAGCCGCCTTGTCCGGTAGCCTTGCAAACGTTGAGGTAAATCGGCTTTAATAAACCTATGCTCGGACCAATAGACCACACATAGCCTAGTTCAACTCCGCGATCTCTCAATTTGTTGAACAAAATTCTTCTTTGACCATATTGAGGACGAATGACGTTGAACGAGTTCATTTTTCCGTAAATGAACCCTTTGGAATCTTCCGTAATATTATTGATTACACGGGTTTCTTTGTCATGTTTCATTGTGGCAAAGTCAAGACTATATAGAGTTTTAACCTTTGCTGAGCGCTGTCTGCCATATCTAAACCCAAAGCCCCACCCCTTTGTTTGAAGTGTTGCGATACCGGCTGCTTCTTGTCTGTATAAAAAGCCAGTTTCACTCTTGCCGGGCAATTGCGCCTGAACATCCATGGAAAAAATGAATGTCATTGAGATTATAAGGGCTAGTAATTTCATTAGGTTTGTATTGCATTCAAAGTTACTAAATTATAACGTTAGAAAAAAGGTAAAATTATGAGCACAGCGAAGATCATTTATTCTGGTGAATTGAGAACTGAAATGACACATATCAAATCAGGTAATACCGTGATTACAGATGCACCCACAGATAACCATGGAAAAGGGGCTGCCTTTTCTCCAACAGACCTATTGTCTGCTTCATTGGTGAGCTGTATGATTACCATTATTGGAATCAAGGCAAGTAATGCTGGTTTGACTTTAGGCAAGATTTCGGCAGATATGACAAAAGTAATGGCGGATAGTCCCAGACGTGTGTCGGAGATTAAGATCTACATTCAAATAGAAGATTTAGGCTACTCAGAAAAAGAAAAAGATATGATTTTGCGGGCTGCGATCAACTGTCCGGTTGCTAAAAGTTTACACGCTGACATTAATCAGCAAGTAGAAATTCACTACGTTTAATATCGAAATCCGATTGAAAAGCTAAGATTGGTTTCCGAATTCCTAAGAATGGCAGGATTAACTAACACAGGATCGTAGAGATAATAATCTTCTGACCATTTCATTAAAGAAAAAGCCATATCGGCAAAGAAGGTTTTGGTTCTGTAGCCGAATCCAATTGAATAACTGGTTCTTTGAGGATTGGCTTCAACGAGATCTTCAAAGCTTTCATCGTATGGGGACATTTGATACATGAATCCGGCTCTAACCAAAAGTTGATCAATCCTGAATTCTCCGCCCACACGTCCGGTAATTGCAGAACGATACAAATCGTCGATGGTATTATTGATGTTGGTGTAGTTGAAAGCCGCAGATCTTCTCGCACTGTTGAATTTTGAATTTCCATAGTCCAGATATTCAACCTCTGCACTTATTACCCCTTTCTTATTAATGATTCCGGCAATGCTTCCCATGAGTCTTGCAGGCGTTGTGAGTCTGTACTGATAGCGACCATCCGGAGAATCTCCTGTTTCTGTTCCGCCATCTGCAAATTGTGCTTGCATGGAACTGTTCCAATTGTCTGTCAACAATATTCGTGATGGAGTATGTGCTGCCAAGCCAATTCTGATAAACTTTGTTGGGATCAAGATGACACCAACTTTCAGGTTAATACCAGTTCCCCGTGTCCTTAAATTGTAAGCGTATGAAAAATTCTCCAGTGTATCAATATGGTTAGTGCCACTTGGTGTGTATCGCGCTTCCCGATGAATGTACTCTTCTTCAAACCTCACAGAAGGAATGCCAATCGTAGCGCCGATTAAGAAGCGATCGCCGTAGTTTCCACTCATTGAAAACCCGACTTCATTCATGCCGCCTTTTCGTGATAGGTTTAAATCCTGTCTAATAGTGTCAACATGAAGAAAACGGTGAGTATAGTCCGTGGTGGCACCAATAGGGTCGATGGCGTAAGCCTGATACGCAACACCTGATCCAAAAGGAGATACGTTAGTAAGTTCATTGGGATCGGTTCCGGCGGCCTGTTGTGCGAAAACCGCTAGCAAGGAATTATTGTTAAGTCCACTAACGCTTGTACTGTAATTAAAGGTAGCCAATTTGGTGTAATTAATGGCAAACTGCATGGATTTCCATTGGTTGAAATTGTCTTCTTCGAATCTGTTCACTGCTACGAAACCGAATTGATTCATGTTGCCCCTTAGGTCACTGTCAGAATCACTAGTACCATTATAGTCTGCATGTGTACCATAAATTGATAATCCAGGGGTAAAAGAAAATTCTGATCGATTGAATTTGGCCAAACCTGCGGGGTTAGTGCTGGTAACGGAAATGTCTGCACCCAAAGCTCCAAAAGCTCCTGACATCCCATTGTAGCGAGCGGTACCATAGTACTGAAGCTGAGTGTACCTTAGAGCATCTATTTCATTTTGGGCAAACAGGATGCTAGGGGAAACAAGTCCCAATAGAGTAATTAGCCAGATTTTCATGTGCTGTAGATTTATCTTCTTCCTCCTGAAGAACGTGAAGAACTACTCGATCTTGAGCTTGAACCAGAGCTTCTACTTGAAGAGCTTGAGCTGGATCGGCTCGACGAACTACTTCTTGAAGAAGACCCACTGTAAGAACTACTTCCTCTTGATCTGGAGGGAGAACTGTACGAGCTATTTCCTCGAGATGAAGATCCGCTGTAAGAACTATTTCCTCTTGAAGATGAACCACCGTAGGAAGAACTGTTTCCTCTTGACGAAGAACCACTGTAAGAACTGTTCCCCCTTGAAGAAGAGCCACTGTATGAACTACTGCCTCTTGAAGGTGAGCTGCTATAACTTGAGTTCCCTCGACTTGAGCTTGAATACCCGGAGTTCGTTCTGGAACTGTTCTGATAATTCGACCTGGATCTTGATGCTTGCAAGTCTTCCTTGAAAGGCGTTCTCGCTTTGCTGGTAGCCACAGTGTTTGTTGAAGCACCTTTTGAGGTAGTTCCATACGTTTTTCCAGTGCTAGCTTGTGTGGCGTTCGTGCTAACCTGTGTCTTATTTGGGTTAAAAATGACTTTGCCCGAGCCAACCTGATTTTGATCAGGCTTTACGAAATTAGTTCCATTTAACTGGTTGTTTGCCACAACCTGGTTACTGGCAAGTCCGGTGTAGCCAATATTGTGATTGCCTTCACCCTTGCCCTTGGCTTCTTTTGTTGATGGAACAGCTAATCCAGCATAATCTGCGGCAGTATTGCCACTGTATGAAGATCCTCCAGTACTGCTAGATCCTAAATGTGTATTCGGACCGCTTCCGTATGTGCCTCCGCCATCGTTGTTATTATTGTTGATCCAGGTATTACCACCTCCGCCATAGTAACCATTGCCGTACCAATTGTTGCCATAGAAGTTATTTCCATACCAGTTATTGTATCCGTAAGGGTTGTATGCGTAAGGATTTCCCCAATTGTTGTAGAATGGGTCGTTCCACATACTGTTGTAATAACCATAGTTGTAGTAGTACGGACTGTTCCAGCCATAAAAACTGTTGTTCCATCCGTTATTATACCCATTCCAGTACCCGGCGTTGTATCCTGCCCAGAAACTGAATTGATTATTTCTTCGCCATCTCCAAAAAGCCATGCTTCTTCTGTAGTAAGGGTTTCCGTAGTAGCCAAACCCATAAGGGTTGTAATATACGGACCATCTTCTTGCTGGTGAGTAAAATGGGTCGTAGAAATTACCATATTGATACTGGTAATATGGATCATCCCAGCCATTATACCTTGAACCGTAATAATTGTTAATGGTGGTATTTCCACTGCCATCAGAGTATCTCTGCGAATACTTGTCGTTTGGATTGTAGTAATCGTCTGCTCCGTTTGGATCATAATACGACTCTACATCACTATTTTCGCTCTCAGAGATGTACTCCATGAACTCTGTGTCTGTTTCGGTGGTAGTAGACGCCTCAAACGATTCATCAGAAGAATCACCATATACGTCATCAACATCATAGTTAGCAACGTCTTGCTGTGTTGAACAGCTGCTCAACACAATGGCGGAAATCAATATCAGAAATAAATGTTTCATATTTGTTAAACTAAATGGTCGTCCACTTTATTATATGAAATTACGAATCTTTCATCATGTAAAAAAATTTGGACCAGCATTATTATTAATTTTGCTTATTGGTTAACAAAAAATTAACAAAAATCATACCAAGATAATGGGGAAAGGAATCACAAGTAGAGAAGAAGACTATTCTAAATGGTATAACGAATTGGTGATTGGCGCGGATCTGGCTGAAAATTCGGGTGTTAGAGGCTGTATGGTCATCAAACCTTATGGCTATGCTATTTGGGAAAACATGAAGGCTGAATTGGATAGAATGTTCAAAGAAACTGGGCATTCCAACGCGTATTTTCCACTTTTTGTCCCGAAAAGCTTGTTTGAGGCTGAGGAGAAGAATGCGGAGGGGTTTGCAAAGGAATGTGCTGTTGTAACACATCACAGGTTAATTAATGATCCGGACAATGAAGGCAAATTAATTGTTGATCCAAATGCCAAGTTGACTGAAGAGTTGATCGTGCGTCCTACCAGTGAAGCGATTATTTGGAATACTTATAAGAATTGGATTCAATCGTATAGAGACTTGCCAATACTCATTAACCAATGGGCGAATGTGGTGCGTTGGGAAATGAGGACCCGTCTATTCTTGAGAACTGCAGAGTTTTTATGGCAAGAAGGCCACACCGCTCACGCCACTAAACAGGAGGCATTGGACGAAACCCAGCAAATGGTAGAAGTCTATGCAAAATTTGTAGAAGAGTTCATGGCGGTGCCAGTGATTCAGGGAAGAAAAACAGAAAGTGAGCGATTTGCCGGAGCTGAGGATACGCTTTGTATTGAGGCGCTCATGCAGGATGGTAAAGCGCTTCAAGCAGGGACTTCTCATTTCCTGGGACAGAACTTTGCAGATGCTTTTGATGTCAAATTTGTAAATAAAGAAGGGAAGCCCGAATTGGTTTGGGCCACATCCTGGGGCGTGTCCACCAGATTAATGGGGGCATTGATTATGAGTCATTCCGACGATCAAGGTTTGGTTTTGCCTCCTAAATTGGCGCCAATTCAGGTGATTATCGTGCCGATTTATAAAGGAGAGGATCAGCTGATTACGATTGTCGAAAAAATACAGCCCATAATTGATAAACTGAAAGCCGCTGGTATCAGAGTTAAGTTAGATGACGATGATCAGAAAAAACCAGGTTGGAAATTCGCTGAACACGAATTAAAAGGTGTGCCAATTAGATTGGCAGTAGGAAATAGAGATCTTCAGAATTCTACAGTTGAATTGGCAAGAAGAGATACACAAACCAAGGAGTCAGTTGCGTTGGATGGTCTGGAAGATTTGATTGCCAGGCTATTGGAAGAGATTCAAACCAACTTATTCGATAAAGCCTTGAAATTTAGAGAAGAGAAAACCACAAAAGTTGATACCTTCGATGAATTCCAGCAGGTGATTGAGGGAAAAGGAGGTTTCGTATTAGCTCATTGGGATGGTACGGCTGAAACCGAAGACAAAATTAAAGAGTTAACAAAAGCGACCATTCGTTGCATTCCTTTCAATAATGAACAGGAAGAGGGAAAATGTGTTTATACAGGAAAGCCTTCATCTCAACGTGTGATTTTTGCTAAAGCATACTAGACTATGGAAAATCCAACAACTAAAGAACTGATTCTTGATACAATCAAGCAGAAGTCTGTACTCAAACAGGATGTATTCAATAACATTATACTGAATTTCAAGGTATTGAAAAGTGCCTTAAAGGTAATGGCGCACGATCTACAGGAAGAAATGAAAGGTGTGGATTCAAGAATTGTGATTAAGTATCAGGACAAAGGAGAATATGAAGCACAATTGAATATAGGAGGAGATATTTTGATTTTCCATATGCACACGAATGTTTTCAAATTTGATAATAGCAATGGTTTGTGGAAGACATCTTATCTCAATGAAGATGCCAAGAGAGGTTATTGTGGGGTTATCAACATTTATAATTTTCTGGCAGATTCGTTCAAATACCAGAGACACAATGATCTTGGGTACTTGATCGCACGAATTTTTATCAATAATGAGAACCACTTTATGGTGCAGGGCAAGCGTCAGTTGGGTTTCCTATATAATGATTTTGTAAATTCTACTATTGATAAAGAAAAAATGACTCAAATCTTAGAGTCGACATTGTTGTATACATTGGATTTCGATCTTTACATGCCGCCATATGACGCTGTAAAACAAGTAAGTGTGTACGAAATGACTGAATTATCAAATAGTATGAGAATCAAAACGGGTAAGAGGCTCGGTTTTCAGTTTAGTGCTGATAGTGACGATATAACACTTTAGTCCGATGGAACATAATAAGGATTACGTTTTTTATGACAACGCTTTCATGACCACTATGAAAGCGCCAATGAAGCAATTTCAAGTGTCTATTGTTGGCACTAAAGATTATATATTTCTAGTTCCGAATAAGTCCGTTGGATTTTTCGTTATTCTAAACACCATAAAGAATCACCAGTATTTTGATGGTGTATCTGTTCAGGAAGGATTAAAAAAGTTGATAGATGAGTCTACTGATGTGGTAAGTCTCGAGAACTCTCTCAAAGCTTTGCTCGAAGACGACGGGAAGTATATTTATGAATTGTCTGCTTTAAAGGCGTTCAAGTTTGGAGGTTTTCTAGGTCGACAAACGCTTAGAATGGATGTGTCTAAACTCCACAAAACGAATGTTTCGCCAAAGAAGAAAAAAGATAGTAAAGAATTCAGAGCATTTTACGAAAATCACACATAGATGTATTGGGGCAACAAAGAGACTTATATAAGTAGCCTTGAATCGGAAGAGTCCAAAGTCTGTCCGGTATGTAACACAGATACTATGTTTGAGTACAGGCTAATTCAGAAAAGTGTAACAGTGCTGGGGTTGTCATTATTTCCGACTTCAAAGCTAGTCAAATCCGTGTGTGGTAATTGTGGTGCTACCAGGAAGGTGAAAAGATCTTCAACTACTCATGATATCATGGATTCCGGGGAGGTTGATGAACTTTTAAATATGTCGTATGGTAAACTGAGGTTTTTCTCAGCCTTATTCGTTCTGATCGCATTGGCGGGGCTGGTGTACTACACGATTTTCATGAAATAAGCTTTTTTAGGTGAAAAAAAACGCAACTTTTTTTTGCACACGAAAAAAAATATATACATTTGCACTCCCGTTGAAAAACGGAATTGACATTTTGGCCCGTTCGTCTAGGGGTTAGGACGCCAGGTTTTCATCCTGGAAACAGGGGTTCGATTCCCCTACGGGCTACTAAAGTTTACTTTAAAAAAATACAATGGCAAATCATAAGTCAGCATTAAAGAGAATCAGATCAAATGAAGCTAAGCGTTTAAGAAATGCTTATTATCACAAGTCTGCAAGAACATCAATTAGAAAGTTAAGAGACATGACTTCCAAGAAAGAAGCGGAATCTTTTCTTCCTAAAGTGTCTGCTATGATTGACAAATTGGTGAAAAGAAATATCATTCACAAAAACAAAGCGGCTAACCTTAAATCTGGTTTGGCAGTGCACGTGAATGGTTTGAAGTAATCTAAACCTACCGAATTAAAACCACGCCAATAGCGTGGTTTTTTTATGCCCTTTTTTTTGAGCGTAATAAACTTACGTTCTGCCATAGCAACTTTGTGTCATGGAAAAAATAGCGATGAGTTGCTGGGCGGAAGATGATCAACCCAGAGAAAAGTTGAAACAGAATGGAAGAACCTATTTGTCAAATGCGGAGTTAATCGCCATACTCATCCGATCTGGTTCTATTCATAAAAGCGCCCTGCAAATATCTAAGGAGATTCTAAGCGATCATGAAAACTGTATTGATCGATTGAGCAAGTTGGATATCGATGACTTGTGTAAATATAAAGGAGTTGGCCTCACCAAAGCAGTCAGTATTATTGCGGCACTTGAGTTGGGACGCAGACGCAAACCCATAGAAGTAGAAAAGGCAAAAATTCAGTCGAGTAAGGATGCGTATTCTATTCTAAAACAGATTCTCGGAGATTTACCCCATGAAGAATTCTGGGTACTTGCCATGAACAGGAGAAATCAGGTTCAAAAGAAAATTTTAATCAGTCGGGGAGGGGTTAGTGGAACAGTTGTAGATGTTAAGCTGGTCTTTAAACCAGTCTTACAAATGTTGAGCAGCGCTGTCATTATTGCGCACAACCATCCGTCGGGGAACCTATATCCTTCAAAGGCTGATAAAACATTGACCAAACGAATTGTGGAGGCTGGAAAGCTATTGGATATAGAAGTACTTGATCATCTGATTATTGGAGACCAATGCTATTATAGTTTCGCGGATGAAGGACTGATCTAATTGCTTATCGTCGAATTTCGATTATATTCGAGCCTATGCAAGTAATCGTGTATGGACCAAAATCTCCCCGGCTCACTTATTTAGTTGAGGTTTTCTGTACAGAATACTTTGGGTTTGAATGGAAGCTATGTTCTGATAAAGCTGTATTTGAAGTGTCGGATGCCATTAGAATTAATTATTCAGATACCGATTTTCAGGGCATTTTCAAGGTTGAACCAACGGGTTTCATGTCAGAAATCGAGATTCGAAAATTCTGTCCAACCTACCTCAAAAATGAAGACCAACACGAATTGTTTCCCAATTCAAGTGAACTCGGATTCGACATGTTCTCAGCTATATTTTACCTTTTGAGCAGATATGAAGAGTATGTCATTGAAGAGCGGGATGTACATAATCGGTTTACAGCACAGCAGAGTTTGGCTTTTCATAATGGTTTTTTGAATGAGCCCGTCATTGATCAATGGTTAAGAACCCTTAGAGAAC